>QHZV01000248.1:0-3329 GCA_003224785.1 Acidobacteriota bacterium | reverse complement strand
CAATATCATTCGCTCTTTTTGGGCTCGAAGTCGCTGCCGTTTTCTGATCGCACCAATGCGTCGCATTTGGCCAACTTGACTCGATCATTCGTCGGCTGGGGGGCAAAGTTTTTTGATTACGACAACGATGGCAATCTGGATTTGATGCTGGTGAACGGCCACGTCAATCAGGAGATCGATTCCACGCGTGTGGATGTTAATTACAGAGAGCCTGCGCTGCTTCTGCGAAATAACGGCTCTGGCGTTTTTGACGACATGCGCGAACTCGCAGGTGCCACCTTTCAACGTTCTTACCTGGGGCGTTCCCTCGCGATTGGCGACTTCGACAACGACGGCGATCCCGATGCGATCTTCACGACCCTCAACGGCTCTCCAGTGCTGTTGCGCAATAATGTTGGCCAGGATTGCTCCTGGATCGGGTTCTCGCTTCAAGGAACAACCAGTAACCGGGATGCAATCGGCGCGAAAATTACCGTTACCTCTTCCGGGCGAACGCTGACCCGTTGGATCGAAGGCGGCGGCAGCTATTTGGCCTCACATGACAAACGTGTGCTCGTCGGGTTGGGGTCAGGTGCGAAGCCGGTCAATGTGGATATCCGGTGGCCCACCGGAATCGTTCAACACGTTCCGGACTTGGCGCCACGTCAATACCACCATCTCATTGAACCCGCTGCCCCAGTCTCCTCGAAGAACCCTAAAACTGAATCGTTATTGCGGTCACGTTTCTGGTCAGGTTGTGACGATTGCTAGCTAGGTACGCTGGAAGCTTTTCTCGGCCTGGTTCGTCTATCTGGTTCGTCTATAAAGATGAGACGAGTAGATTTGTCTTGACAACCGATCTCAAGACAGTTAATAAACCCAAGGTAATGAAACGTTTTAATACTGGGAATAGGGCACGTCTCCTGTTCCCCGATCGACCCCGCTCGAAACCTACTCGAACTCGGAGCGTCGTATGAAAATGAATTCCAACGCACGGCCCGATCTGCAATCAACTTTTAAAGGCCCAATTCAGTGCCTGCTCGCCGCGGCTCTCGCAATTTGCGCTCTGCTGTGCCTCCCCACAGCTCACGCCCAGCTCTATACCGGTTCGATTGCTGGCACCGTGAAAGATCCCTCTGGCGCCTTCCTTGCCAATGCGCAGATCAAGGCTACGGACGCCGAGAAAGGTTTTGAATTTTCAGCGACGAGTGATTCAAGTGGGCGATATGTCATTCGAGAGCTCCCTCCCTCGAATTACACGGTGACGGCAAGCGCAACTGGCTTCAAGACTCAACGCAAAGACGCTGTCAGAATTGACGTGAATCAGAACGCCTCGGTGGACTTTTCGATGGCGGTTGGTGCCTTTGCCGAAATCGTGGATGTACGTGCGGGTGCAGTGGAGCTACAGACCGAGGACGCGGAAACCGGGCAGGTCATAAACCGAAGGCTCATCAATGATCTACCTTTGATTGACCGCAATATCTTGGCCCTAACCTCTTTGGCACCGGGCGTCACCGAGATGGGCGATCAATGCGGCCAGGTGGACTGCCTTAGTACGAACTTTGTTTCGAACGGCAGCCGTGGCGCTTCAGCTGACTTTCTGCTCGATGGCGCTTCCGCCACCAACTCCGAGCCCAACGGCGGAATCACATCGGTGACTTATCTCCCCTCACCGGAGGCAGTGGAAGAATTCAAAGTTCAGCAGACGAATTTCAGCGCGGAATACGGGTTTTCGGGCGCTTCGGTGGTCAATGTGGTGTCGCGCTCCGGCACGAACAAGTTTCACGGTAGTGTTTACGAGTTCTTCCGCGATGATAGCCTCGATGCCAACGATTGGTTCGCAAACCGCAACGGAGATCCTATCCCTCCACTGCGCCGCCACAATTACGGCGGTACGATTGGCGGCCCTATTTTCAAGAACAAAACCTTCTTCTTCTTCGATTATGACTACAGGACTGAAAGCGGCGCGAGCACGGCTAATGCAGGCGTTCCCAGTGATGCCATGCGGGCGGGTGATTTCGGCGAACTTTGCGCTACAGAAGGAGGCACGTTCAACGGCTCCGGGCGATGCAGTACGGACGCTGGTCAGATTTGGGACCCTTGGTCCGGGGTTTTCAATAACAATGCTGGCGGCATCGTACGAAGCCAGTTCATTCCATTTAACAACATTGCTGCTTGGACCAGCCCCGGGCCCGCCAATCAAGTCCCCGGCAATCTGATTGACCCTGTGGCGCAGAAAATGATGAGCTACTTTCCGGAGCCCAACGTCACCGGCGGAAGCTTTTTACAAAACTGGTTCGCATCGGGTTCGAGCCAAAGTTCCAATAAGCAGTTTGATATCAAGATCGACCATCGCTTCACACAAAACAATTTGATGAGTGGGAAATTCGCGTATCAGTACAACCCCACAGGCGGGGGCCTTGATTGCTTCAAGAACTTTACCGATCCCTGCCAGGGCGGTCAGGGTTGGGATAATGCCCACGCATTCGCGATCAACGACACGCATACTTTCAGTCCCACCTTACTACTGACTACGACTTTGGGATTCACGCGTGGAGTTTGGCACACTGATGCCTACAACCCGCATGGCGAGAATGACCCGCTCGGAACTTTGGGATTTCCGTCCTATCTGGAGGCCAATGGGTTCAACGGAGTCCCTGCGATCTTTATCGACGAGTACAGCCCTGCCGGATACACCAACATCGGCACGGATCCCTATGGTAATTACCGCCTGGGCCAAGACACCGGACAGTTATCGGCCACCCTCGACAAGATACACGGCCAGCACGAGATCAAGTTCGGGTTTGACGTCCGCATCCACCAGATTAACTACATACAAACCAACGCTCCAATTGGGTTCTTCAGCTTCAATAACGGTGCCACCAGTGCCTGCCCGGGTTCGAGGGTCGGGGATCCAAGCAACGGTGTCGCCCCTTGCGGCGGCGATCCCATGGCAAGCTTCCTCATGGGCCAGATGACGCAGGACTGTGCTAGCAATGATTGCGGATCCAAAGAAGAAATCCAGTCCCGGCCAGCCACTACTAACTATCAATACGGATTTTTTGCCCAAGATAACTGGAAGGTCACTCCCAAGCTGACATTGAATCTTGGATTGCGTTTTGACGTTACACTGCCGCGCACGGATCGTTACAACCACCAGGATTGGTTTGATCCCAACGCCACCAGTCCATTGAATGGTGGAAGCGTCAGCTACTCCGACCCCATTACTGGCCAGCCCACGACCCTTGCCTTGAAGGGGGGAGAAGTATTCGCTTCTTCGAAGCAACGCACCAACTACGTGACGGACTGGCATGACTTCCAGCCGCGCTTCGGCTTTGCCTATCAGGTCG
>QHZV01000247.1 GCA_003224785.1 Acidobacteriota bacterium | reverse complement strand
GGCGGCCGGAGCGAGACCGTACCGCTGAGGACACGGCGCCGACTGAGGACCCGGTGATCATCAGAATCGCGAATCGGCTAGGAGTACACCCGGCGGTGGTGTGCGTAAAGTGGGCGGTCCAGCGCGGACAGGTGCCTATTCCGTTTTCAACCAATCGCAATCATTACCTGGGCAACCTGGAAGGCGTTGTCGGCGAGCCGCTTACGGAATTCGAAATGCGCGAAATCAGCAAAATTGACCGGAACTGCCGGCTCATCAAAGGTCAGGTCTTTCTCTGGAAAGAAGGACAGTCCTGGGAGGACCTCTGGGACGTGACTGGGGAAATCACACCCGCATGATGGGGAATTCCACAACGTTGCGCAAGGTCGAGTCCATGGCAGTTAATCAGAGTATGCAAGCTGCGTTCCTGCCGGGAGACGATAAAGTTGAGCTTCGTACCTTGGCAGTTCCTCACCCAAGGCATGGAGAAGTGTTGCTCAGAGTGAAGGCCTCCACCATCTGTGGTTCCGACATTCGCTGCATTTATCACGAGCACCTTGGCAAAGGCCCCGAGGGATATCAAGGAGTCATTGCGGGTCACGAACCGAGTGGTCAGATTGTGGAGGTCGGACCGGGCTGCCGTCGTTTTGCTGTAGACGATCGTGTCATCGTGTATCACATCTCTGGTTGCGGTGTTTGCAACGACTGCCGCCGCGGCTACATGATTTCCTGCACTAGCGAAAAATACCGTCGTGCTTACGGTTGGCAACGTGACGGCGGAATGGCTAATTACATGATCGCGGAAGAGAAGGATCTCATCGCGCTTCCTGGCGAGCTTTCCTATGCGGACGGAGCTCAGGTTGCATGTGGCTTCGGGACGGTGTACGAAGCACTTGAGAAAATCGGAATCAATGGGAACCATTCCGTCCTGATCACGGGACTCGGACCGGTTGGGCTTGCCACTGCAGCTCTATGCCGCAAGCTCGGCGCCGACAAAATTATCGGGATTGATATTGTTCGCGAGCGCCTGGATCTGGCGCGATCGCTCAAGCTGTGCGATTTCGTGCTTACAGCGGCTACTGGCAATGTAACCGAAATCAGAGACTTGACTCATGGTTTCGGGGTGGAGCGCGCAGTTGATTGTTCTGCCAACGCCCTCGCGCGCGCGACCGCGATTCGTGCCACCCGCAAATGGGGAAAAATAGCGTTGGTCGGGGAAGGAGGGTCAGTCGAATTCAATCCCTCGGCCGATGTTATTCATGATCAGAAAACAATCTACGGCTCGTGGGTTACTTCGACCTGGCTGATGGAGGAATTGGTCGGGCGCCTCGTACGATGGAACCTGCACCCTGCGGATATCATTACTCACCGTTTTAATCTGGAACACGCCGCAGAAGCTTATGCACTCATGGCGTCGGGCAAGTGCGGCAAAGTTGCCGTCTGCTCGGATGAGGAACTCACACTTAAATGAACCCAAACTGGGAAGAGATTCTGAAGAACCATCTGCAGCTCTACGGGCACCGCAACTGGCTTGTGATCGCGGATTCAGCATATCCGGCGCAGGCCAGGCAAGGTATCGAAACCATCTTGGCCGACGAGGATCAAACAGCCGTCCTCGCGAAGACGATCGCGATTCTGCACGAGTGCAAGCACGTTACTCCGAGGATCTATACCGACGAAGAATTAAACTTCGTCTCTGACAAGGATGCACCAGGCATCGCTTCTTACCGCGAACAGCTTGGTGCTCTTTGTAATAGCTATGAAGTTCGCGGATTGCTGCATGAAGAGATTATTTCCAGGCTGGATCGTGTTGCCGAAATATTCCGAGTTCTCATAGTGAAGACCAACATGCGACTTCCATATACCTCTGTATTTTTCGAACTGGATTGCGGATACTGGGATGCACAAGCTGAAAAGCGGCTTCGCACAGAAATGCAGTCCAGGCATCCAAGCGAGGTACTAGGCATTGCGGAAAGCGTCACGGGTTAATCCGACGACCGTACTTGAAATATGAAGGCACTCATAATGCAGAAGCCGGGCCATGCGTCGATCGAGACTGTTGCCGATCCAATGACGACGAATGGCGACCTGTTGCTGAAAGTGCGAATGGTTGGGCTCTGTGGGAGCGATCTGAATTCCTTTCGTGGGTTGAATCCACTGGTCTCGTTTCCGAGGATTCCTGGCCATGAGGTGTGTGCTACCGTCGTGAAAGGGGGCGGGACGCTTTCCGCTGGAACCGATGTGGCGCTCTCCCCATACACAAGTTGTGGGCGATGCGCGTCGTGCCTGCGGGACCGTCCGAATGCCTGCCAATTCAATGAAACGCTCGGCGTGCAAAGGCACGGCGCTCTCACTGAATTCATCGCGCTGGCGCGAGAGAAGTTGTATCCAGCACGACTCACGCTGAAAGAATTGTGTTTAGTTGAACCCCTTACCGTTGGATTTCATGCAGTGGCTCGGGGGCGGGTGGCCGCAAATGATACTGTCGCAATTTTCGGTTGTGGAGGAGTTGGGCTCGGCGCCATCGCGGCATCGCATGCTCGGGGCGCCGCCACGATTTCGGTTGATGTGGATGATGAAAAACTCGAACTAGCGCGGGCTGTAGGAACTACTTACGCGATCAATAGCGTCAGTGAATCTCTACATGATCGTTTACTCGAGTTCACTGGCGGCATGGGGCCGGACGTTGTGATCGAAGCGGTTGGCACACCGTCAACATTCCGTGCCGCGGTTGAAGAGGTCGCGTTTACCGGCCGGGTCGTGTACGTCGGTTATGCCAAAGAACCGGTGAGTTACGAGACCAAACTGTTCGTGCAAAAAGAATTGGACGTTCTCGGATCGAGAAATGCTCAACCCGAAGACTTCGAGGCAGTGATCAAGCTTCTTGAGACAGGAAGATTTCCCGTGAATGAGGCAGTAAGCCTGATCGTTCCTCTTGAGGAAGCGCCGAATGCTTTGCATGCCTGGAGTCAGAATCCATCGCGCTTCAAGAAGATTATGGTCTCATTAGATTAGATCCCATGAACACTTCCACCACGGAACCGGCAGCCACCGCGAGAGCTGTTACCAGCTCAGGTGGATTGTTTCGCACAGCGCTGGGTGAAAATCTCGCCTTCACTTTCACACTGCTCACCTCATTATTTTTGCTGTGGGGATTCTGCAATGGAATGATCGACATCCTGAATAAGCACTTTCAG
>QHZV01000246.1 GCA_003224785.1 Acidobacteriota bacterium | reverse complement strand
AAATTCTTTTGAGATCCCGATTTCCTTTGGCCCCTGATGTCCGTACTGAACAATGATCCGTTGCACGGGGCCGATTTCTCCTGACTTCACGCGCTGAAACAGCTCATAGCTTGGCGCAACCCAGGCGTTCCAATAATTCACCATCAGCTTGATTCCTGCCCGGTCGGCGAGCCGTTCCATTTCGCGGGCGTCGGCGGCATTCGTCGCCATCGGTTTCTCGGTTGAATAGTGAATATGCCGCTTGGCGCATTCTCGCAGGATCGCGAGGTGACGGTCGTTTTCCGTTGTGACGAAGACGGCTTCTGGCTTGGTTTCGTCGAGCATTAGCCCGTAGTCGGAATAAAAGCTTACGCCCGCTGCAAGCTGGGACTTCGCTTTCTTTACCAGGGCCGGGTTCGCTTCGGCGATCGCCACCAGATTAGCCTGTGGTTCGTTGGCGATGTCCTTCAATAATCCCCAAACGTGATCGTGATCGAGACCGACGATTGCGATGCGGATTCGAGTTTGCTGCGCCAGCAATTGCGCGTTGAAGAAAGCTACACTTAGAAGAAGGGAAACAGCCCACAGAACGAGCCTTCGCATATGCCCGACATGTTAATGGAAGTCGGCATTAATCGCGAGCGTTCGGAGAGCTTTTATGGCCCGAGCTGTTCTCCGGCAAACTGCACCACGCTGGTTCCGGCGGTCGCAGTCCCTCCAATCGCCACATTCCCCGAAATACCCTGGCTCGAGAGCGGAATACTGGCGAGACCATTGATGTCAGATTGCACCGTAGCCTGCGACTTGCCGATAATCACCGGCGTGCTCGGCTGCGAAATCCCAGCTTCTCCGGCCCAAAGGATTGTCTGATTTTGGCCCAGGCGACCGATATAGCTCAGAAAGAGGACTCCGGCGCCGAGGACCGGATTCGGAGGCACAGAAGAATCTGTCACCCGTACGATTACCGGCTGAAAAGCTGTTGCCGGCGGAACAATCTGCAGAGTTCCGGCGACCGCCTGCAGTTGAAACGAAGAAACCGGCACGGCAATGGCGTTCACGGGACCGCGTCCGTAAACCTGCTAGTGAATTCTCTGGCGGCGCCTGTTCAGGTCTCCGCCTGTATCGTTAAACACCTGGCAGGAGTTGTTGCCTGGAACGCGGTGTGCCGCCTGCCACGCTCGCACGCGCTGGAAGCACCCTGTCGCCATATAGCACCCGTGCCTGATAGCTGTAATCGGGACGTCCATCGCCGCGGTAATCCGCAATACCGAGCCGAAACGTTGTGCTCTGGAATATCTGCGCGTCCAGGCGGGTTTCGCCGAAGTACGAAGTATTGAATGCCGACGGGGTATTCGCCTGCGCGGGCGTGAGCCCCGGATCGGCAATGTCCCACAGACCTGCAACTGGCAACGATTTTCCTTCGGAGGGGTTTCCCGATTCGTCTAATGCGTGCACGATCACTGACAATGTCCGGTTTGCCTGCGCAGGGAATTGAAAAAAATCGGTGATGCCATACCCGTTCAAGGTGCCTGCCCACGTTCCCGAGCCGGGCACCTGCACTGGGGATGCATAGGTCGTGGCGCCGTACCATTGTGGTTTCTGGACGGCACTGCCTTGCACGAGGATGTCCTGGTGTAAATTCGCGCCAACCGTCACGGTAACTATGATCGGCTGCACCGCGCCGGATGGTTGCACCTGTCCGGCTGATCCGTACGGCCCAGCATTTGGCGACCACAGCGAATCAACTGCTTCAAAGGTGATTTGATACTGCGCGCTGGTTGCTCCGTTGGGAATCTGCAATCCTGCGAGATCGAAGAACCCTTCGAGAGTTTGATCGTCGGACCCGAAGCGATCGAAACTTTGACCGCTCGCGTCGGTGTATCGTTGCCGCGAAACAGAAACCCGGAGATCGAAGTTGCTACGATGCTGCGCGAAGGCAACTTAGTTGCAGGGTCAATCCATCGTGCGACTACGTTCGCGCCCTGCATGGGTTGGCCGGCCAGGCCGCCGGCATCTGTGAAGAAGACACTTCCATAAACACGGGCCGTAGCCTGAGCAAAAATTTGTTTGCCAGGAAACGTTGCCAGATTTTGCGCGGTTACCGGGTACAGTCGCGAAAGTGCAGCCTGGTCGTCCAGTTTGGGCTGGGCTGGACTTACCGCGCCATGATTCGAGTAGCAAATCGAGACCGGAATGCAAGAGATCGGATCAGTCTGGTGCATCACTGGAAATCCTAAATAGTCCGCTGCGATCGGCGGAGGATTGCGCGTGATCACGTTCAGATTGGCTTGCGACCAATCCAGGCCTAGAACTCTTCCGATCACGCGGACGAGGTGATACTGCAAATCGGGCAGTTGCGAAGGCGTTTGCGCGCAATTTCCATTCAGAATAATCAGCGCATGTTGAAACTGCGCGCTGACATCGAAGTTGTCCACGCCCCCCAACGCGGAGTTCGTTGCGCAATAGGAGAATTACTTGCGCCAGTCCCCAGCAGAGCGTCGGTAACAGAGCCATCTTCGTCGTACACGACTCCGACAGCGCTGCCAGTTGCACTCGGGGTAATGTCCGGCGGGCCAGCGATCACGCCGCTCAGGACGGAGAAGTTGGCGCCGTTTACGTCCTCGGCCAGATGCCCGGATTGCATCATTAGGATCGCCGCGGTGGGCACGGAGTTCCACATCCCGAACGCTGAAGCAACGAAAGCATCGGCGTTTGGGCCGAGCAAAGTTGGACTGAGATCTCCCTGGTCAGTGAAGTAGCTGATGACGCTTTGCGGCCACGTCAAAGGCATTCCCTTTACCGTGGGATCAAAATAAGTTGCGCCTGCAACGAATGCTGGGCCGCCGGCATGCATGGGCGGGTTGAGCATCAGCAGTATCGCAACTAGCCAGACGCCCCGCATTGCTATTCCTTCGCGGCACGCCTTAGCGCCGCTGCGAAGTCTTTCAATCTGATGGTCTGCGCACCACGGTTTGCGACAGGTTTCAGCCGAATTTGATGAGCATCATCCATTTGTAATCGTCCAGTTGGACCTCCAACCGGGCTAGTCAGTCCGAGCTTGCTCGGTGGATATAAGAACAGGAGCACGTGTTCTCCGACCCGGTACTGCTCTCCTGCCTGCCACAAGCCTGCCCACTCACGGATTCGAACAATTTGTCCTCGCCGCACTCCGCGAATTGCCTCCTCGACGCGAAATGTGATTTGGGTCACGATAGTGGACGTAGGCGCCGGATCAGTCCTTTCGACCTTGATTACAGTCCCCGCAAAAATCTTCCCTGAATCCCGAATCATTCGGCGCAAAGTTTGTTTTGAATTTATGTTTTTTGAGAAGACGGCGCTGCTTAGGTCTGCCGGGGAACGAGGGCTCGTTTCGGCAATGGCAGGAACAATTATTGTGAGAAAAACAAAAAATGCAATGAAGAGCAGATTGGGCCTCACGCTTTAGCCCAGCGCTCTGACGGGAGCAGCAAGATATTAGTCTCCCGAGTCGGAAACGTTGTGTGATGGAAGAACACAGCGGGTGTGATGGATGAACACTGGATACTGTCATCGAGCTGCGCACGACCGGACAGCCGAGGGCGGCTGTCCCCACATTTTTCAAATTAATGATGATCGAAACAGCGGCTATTCCTGCCTGAGAAAAATCTTTTGCGCCGAAAGATGCGCCCCGGTGAGCAGCAGCAATCCTGATAAAAACGCCCAGAACATCATGCTGACCGAGATCGCGAATGGCCCATAGACCTCCTGAAAATTGAGTCTTGGGAGCAGAAGGATGTAGGAATATTTCAGAATTTCGGAGAGGAATCCCATGATGATCGCCGCGGGCAGTACGGCCTTCGCAGGAACTTTGCCGTTCGGAAGAAGCCAATAAATAAGAAAGAAAATTGCCATGCTGGTGACTGTGGCAAATACTTTCGCGGTGAGGAATCCAAGAATTCGAACCAAAAAGATGTCGTACCCAAAGGCCAGGAAGCGAAGCAATCTCACATTTCCTGCGCTGAGTGCAATCGAAAGCAGGGCCAGGATTCCGCAGGCAAAAGCCAGACCCAACGACATAAGCTGGTTCCCAAGATAGGAGCGATTTTTCGGAAAACGCCACACCCGATTCAGCTAGAGAGAATGCCTGCGCTTTGTTTTTTGCCGTGGCCAGAGCTTCGAGATTACGAATCACAAAGTCCTGCCCCGCCGGCAAGTAGTCACGTAGCAGTTCCTTGATCACATCACTCATAGTCCTGGAGTGGAACACTCGTACTGCCAAGCTCATGAGCAGCAGCACGAACGGGAAGAAAGAAAGGATCGCATTTGCCGCAACCGAGAAAGCGAACGTGTGCACTTCAGTGTGCAGCAAATATTTTACGGTTGACGCGGAGAGGCGATAGTAATACCGGACGCGGTTCCGAAAGGAATGAGGATAGGCGACAGGTACAGCAATATTTCTCGATCCGGGACTCGGTAGAAGCACAATTCGTCAATATTATCAAAGACTTAAGTCGCATCGTATAAGACTGAGAGGTGATTCAGGAACCGGCCAGAACGACTACACCGCGCAAAAAACGATTTAACTCTGCAATTTTCTCTTGCCAGAAAGGTAAGTTCCTTAATAATATCTTGTGCCATTGCCTCGTGTTCGGGGCGATGCACCAGAATTCGGGCTGATGTTTTTGTGCCACGTCGTCGAAAACTCGCGCAACAAAATGGCTCCTTGCCTGTGCGGAGAACTTCCGGCAGAGTGAGGGGCTTTGCTTTTGGAGCACGCGGCCACTGGACATTACCTGATTTAAACCTGCTGACGTTACCCGAGGGGGGATGTTGAGGCACAAGCCTTGCGGAGAACTGGGGCAGGAATCTATGAACAGAGGCGAAAGGAGTACTTTGTGAGAGAGAAGGGTACAGTAAAGTGGTTCAACGGGGCCAAGGGCTATGGGTTTATTCAACGGTCCACGGGCGAAGATGTTTTTGTTCACTTCTCCGCTATTCAGGAAAATGGTTATCGCAGCCTTAACGAGGGCGAAACGGTTGAGTTCGACCTGCTGAAGGGGCCGAAAGGCTTTCAGGCAGCGAACGTCAGCCGCGGCTAAATTCCACCCCCACGACGCAAGAGTTGGGGTAAGCCTCGCGTCCACTTACAGACCCTTCCAGCATGCTGGAAGGGTTTTATTGTTTCTAATCTCCCGTTAGTCTTTTCCTGCCGGAACCTCGACTAATGGGACGTTCTCTTTGCGCACGAGTTCGTTTACTGAGGGCACCCCTGCGGATGCAATCTGCTTCCAGCCCGTGAGTTGCGACTGCAAGCGACCGTGCAGATTATCAAACACTAAATAATCCTGCTGTGTCGGAGATCCATCCGCGGCTTCAATCGTTTGCCGGAATGAGTCGTACTGCTCGTTCAGCATGTTGGGAAATCCCAGATTCCCTTCGGAGCTTTTCATGTTGACCTGCATCAGCTTCTGTTCAACCGGCTCCAGCTTTTTCAGGAGTGCGTCAACGGAATCAACCACAGGCTTTCCCTTGTCGCCCTCTTTCTCAAGACGTTGTTTCACCAGATCAAGCTGGGACCGCACTCCGCGGATCTGGTTCACCGCCGTATGCAGCGCCTCGATGTCGTCGCGAACTTTTATCTCGAGATCGAGTTGCTTTTGCAGGTCAGCCTCAGATATCTGGACGCGCGGATCGAGCTTCACTTCAGCTGTCGTCTTTTGCTCCTTGCCTTCGACGGTGAGTTTAAGAGTGTATTTTCCCGGCGCCCCGATCGGCCCTTCAGCTCCATTGCCCGCATAAAACGCGCCCGGGAATTCTGTTGGACTCTCATACCGCAGGTTCCATGGAAAACGGTTCATGCCCGCATGCGTTGACAGCAACTCCGGCGGCTTCTCTAGGTCTGGCCATTCCGGCGGCTGTTCTGATTTATTCTTGGGTTTGCTCGAATAGTGCCGCACAGGTTTGCCTGAGCTGTCGAGAATGTCGAGCGTAATTTCGTCTTTGGTTTCGCTTTTCAGGTAGTAACTAACCATCATCCCGTTAGGCGGATTCTCTCCGACAGGACGCCGTTTATTTACCTGCTCGGGGAAGTTGAAGCGATACGTCGGTCCTGGTGTGTACAGAATCACGTCTTGGCTGGCGAGTTGCGCCGAGAGTTCACGGAGCGGACTAACGTCATCAAGTATCCAGAACGACCGGCCGTTGGTTGACACTGCCAAGTCGTCATCTTTGACTGTGAGGTCTGTGACAGGAGTCATCGGCAAATCCAGTTGAAGCGACTGCCAGTGCGCTCCGTCATCGAATGAGACGTACACACCCAGCTCTGTTCCCGCATACAGCACGTTCTTGTTCTTCGGATCCTGCCGCACCGCGTGAACGTAGGCTCCATCAGGTATTCCCGCAGTGATCTTCGTCCAGGTCTTTCCGTAATCGCTCGTGCGATAGATATATGGACGCAGATCGTCATTCTTGTGCCGTTCCACTGCAGCGTATGCCGTGCCCGCATCATACGGCGAAGCTTCAATCAAACTGATTAAGCTCCATTCAGGCAGCAATTTGTTTGAAGGCGTCACATTCGCCCAGTTCTTTCCTCCATCCTGAGTGACGTGGATCAGGCCATCGTCAGTTCCCTCCCACAAAACATTTTTTTCGATCGGAGATTCGGCAACGGTAAACACTGTGTCGTAATATTCCACGCTGGTGATATCGAGCGTGACCGGTCCTCCTGAAGATTTTTGCTTGCTCTTGTCGTTGCGCGACAGGTCGCGACTAATAACTGTCCAGCTGTTACCCCGGTCGGTGCTCTTGAAAACCACTTCCGCTGCGGTGTAGAGCACGTTTGAGTCATATTTTGAAACCAGGATCGGCTCCGTCCACTGGAAGCGATGCTCCTGTGATTCCGCGCCCTGACCTGAGGTATCGAGCGCCCATGGCGAAATTTCTTTGACTTGCTCGGTGCGCTTGTCGAACCGGGTTACGTCAAACGCCGCGTCTCCCGTTGCATACACG
>QHZV01000245.1:1881-6389 GCA_003224785.1 Acidobacteriota bacterium | reverse complement strand
CACGAAGGTTGAGAACAAGCCGCAACGGCATACGCTTATTGGGAAGATGAAAGACATGTTCGGGCAGGCTTGAGCTTGCGTCCCTCGCTACAGAAAAAGCTTTTAAAGCTCGTAAAGAACCCCAATCTCCATCTTAATGACTCGCCGACGTTGGATCGCTGATGAAGTCTCTGGAAACCAAGCCTTTCTCACCGGAGAGCATGCGCGGCATCTTGCGCAGGTGCTGCGGGCGCGTGTCGGCCAGGAATTCGACATTTCTACCGGCGGCGAAGTCCGGCGGGGAACGATTGTGCGTGTTGGGCCGGAGCGAGTCGAATTTGAACTTAGGGAGGCGGTGACCGAAGCTTCATCAGCGAAGGTTACTGTCGCGATTTCCATTTTCAAATTTGATCGCATGGAATGGGCAATAGAAAAATGTACGGAACTGGGCGTGGCAAGAATTATTCCGGTGCTTGCGGGGCGCACTGAAAAGCACCTTGCTACTTCGGCTGCAAAGCGGGTGGGGCGCTGGCGGCGGCTTGTCAGCCAAGCGGCGGAGCAGTCAAGGCAGGTGTCAGCGCCGGAAGTTGATGATCCCGTAAAGCTAGGCGACGTTCTCAGAATTGAAGCTGACACGCGAATTGTTCTCTCGGAGATGGAGCGGGATTTGAGCCTGAAAGATGCAATTCCGGTGGGCTCTGATCCCGTCGTGCTGGCTTTTGGGCCTGAAGGCGGGTGGAAGAACGACGAACTCACGGCGTTCGAAAAAGCAGGATGGATCTCCGCGTCGCTCGGGTCAACCATTCTTCGAGTGGAAACTGCGGTGATTGCGGCTGTGGCGGTGTGTGCGTCGGTCTTAAATTCGTAATCCCTTCCGCGGGAAGAACCAAAACCTTTTATCGCAGAGATCGCAAAGAAAGCTGTCGCGTTCAGAGAACGCCAACAGCTCGCATGCTTAGCTATTCTCGCCGCTTTTCCGCAATCGGCTCTGGTATGCTCCACTTCAATGGCTGTTTCGAAAAGGGCTTCCAACTCCTTCCAACCTGATTCCCAGCATCCAGCGGATTGCTCATCTGATCCGCGAGGGCCATGCTCGCCCAGATGAGATTCTTGCACTGACATACACGATCAATGCCGGTAGGGAGATGCGGGAGCGAGTCGAGCGAGAGCTTGGCAGAGCCCAGGTCAAGGGACTGCAGGTCGAGACTTTCCATGCCTATTGCAACAATCTTCTGATCCGTTCAGGACGAAGGTTTGATGTGCTGGATGACAAGCAGCTCTGGATATTTCTTCGCCGTAATCTCCGCGAATTGCGGTTGAATTATTACATTCGCGCCGCGAACACGACGAAGTTCCTTGGTGACCTGCTCGATTTCGTGCGGCGCTGTTATGACGAGATGGTCGGGCCTGAGAGGTATGCCGAATACGTGCGCCGAATTGAAGCCTGCGAGTTGCCAGTGCCGCGGGTTGCGAAATCCAAAGACTCAGACGAGATTTCGGACGAAGAATCGTTGGGGCGCTGCCGGGAGATTGCGTTTGTTTTCGAGACCATCGAACGCATGCTACGCGAGCGGAAGCTGGGGACATTTGGTCATCAGATACTTGGGGCATTCAAGCTGCTTGAAGAAAATTCCGCTTTGCTCGAGAGTGAGCGCGCGCGGGCAAGATTCATCCTGGTAGATGAATTTCAGGATGCCAATTATGCGCAGATCAAGGTGCTGGAAAAGCTCGCGGGCGAGGGTGTCACACAGAACATTTTTGCGGTAGGGGATCCAGACCAGGGAATTTACCGGTTTCGCGGCGCGTCCAGCGGTGCGTTTCAACTTTTCCAGGGGGCGTTTGCGGCACCGAAGCTGGTTGTCTTGAATAAAAACCGACGCTCCACCACCCCGATCCTGAAGTGCGCTTTTGCCTTGATTTCCGAGAATGCCGAGTTCTCGCTGAATGAAGGTTCTTACCGCCGAGCTCCTCTCATTTCTGCTCGCGATGAGGAAGATGCCTTGAAAGCAGGCACCCGCGCTCCAGTGCAGGCTGTGCTAGTGACTGGCAATTTTATGGAAGCGACGGACCTGGTCGCCACAATTTTGGAGCGACGCCGGCAATCACGCTGTGACTGGAAGGACATTGCGGTGCTGTATCGAATTCATTCGCACCGGGACGAAGTTGCGGCAGAGCTCGCGAAGAACAATATTCCGTTCTCGATTGAAGGCCTGGATGTTCTGGACACGCCGGAGGTCCGCGACGTGCTGGCCTGCCTCGGGGCGATAGTCTCGGATGGAGATAATGCGGCCTTGTTTCGGCTAGCATCGTTCCCGCAATTTTCAGTAGATCCGAATGAGCTGAAGGCAGCCATGAAAGCGCTTCCGCGCGACACGACTGCGACGGTCGCATCCGTGTTGCCCGGGCTCAGAGGCGGCGCAGAGATCGTTGCCACAGTTCAGCGGACGCGGCAGCAGGCGAGCGGGAGCAAAGTCTACGCCGTCATGATCTCGTTGATTCGCGAGTTCCAGATATCTCGCAGTCCGGCACTGGAAGCGCTCCTGCAGTTCGCAAATCAGTGGGAGAAATCGCCGATCACAAAAATCGGAGATCCGGGAGAGTTTCTCGACTATCTGGAGTACTTCCGCGAAGCACGAGGGAGCGTCGCGCTGCCGAACATGGAACAGGAGAATGCGGTCAAACTGATGACCGTGCATTCGGCCAAGGGACTGGAGTTCGATCACGTATTCATCCTGCGCGTGGTGAAGGGCAGCTTTCCTACGTATTATCGCGAGCCTCTGATTGAATTTCCCGCTGAGCTGCGCAATTCTGGCTTGGCGGATGATCAAGACGAGAAGAAGGTTTGTGAGCAGGAGGAGCGGCGCCTGTTCTACGTGGCGACGACCCGCGCCCGCGACACGTTGAACTTGTATGGCCAGTTCGGGCGCGGCGAAAAGGACAAGACGCCGCCAGGATATCTACGCGAGCTTCTCAAATGTCGTGAGCTGAAGACTTTTCTGCAACAGCGAACTTGCCGCGAATTTCAAACGGATATTTTTGCGGGAGCGGAAACGGTGACCCGTCTGGGGGAGTGGATCGCGCTTCCGCCTGCATCGGACCTGGCGTCGAGCTTGAGCGCGAGTTCGATTCAGCATTACGAGACCTGTCCGTTGCAGTTCAAACTGGAGCGGGAGTGGCGAATCCCCGCCGAAGCATCGGGCGCGCTGCAGTATGGAGCGTGCATGCATCGCGTGCTGCTTACTTACTTCGACTCGGTTCGTTGGGACCGCAGGCTGTCAGAGGCAGAGCTGATTGAGCGGTTTTGCACGGAATTGCAAAATGCGGTACTTCCGGATCACTATCAGCGCGAGTTGTATCAGGAAAAGGGAATTGAAGAACTGCGGCAGTTCGTTGCTGGAGCAGTGCTTTCCCAACCCGAAGTGCTGCACACTGAAGAGCGTTTCAGCGTGAAGGTCGGGCCGACGAAGTTAGTGGGAAGGATCGATCGAATTGATCGAGGGCCGGATGAGAGCGTGATTATCACCGATTACAAGACCGGCAGGCCGCGATCGCAAGAGGACGCGGATGAAAGCCTGCAGCTCGGAATCTATGCACTGGCGGCGCGAGAGACCTGGGGATATCGAGCCGAGCGCCTGGTATTTCATAACCTGGAAGGGAATACCACAGTAGGCACGGCGCGCAGTGACGCGAAGATTGAAGAAGCAAAGATGAAGGTGGAGAGCATCGCGGCGAAAATTGCGGATGGTAAATTTGATGCGAAACCTGGTTTCCACTGCTCCTGGTGCGCTTATCGCGTACTTTGTCCGAAGACTGAGAAGCGCATTCCGCAAACGCTCAGCAAGCCCGCTTCGGCTCAGAACTGATCCCAAACTGTCCCACCAAAAACTTAGGGGACGCTATTCGCGTCCCCGAGGTTTACTTTGCGATCGGCCAACTTAATGCTTCTTGGCTTTTTTCGCTTTCTTTTTGGTTGCCATGTTAACTATTCTCCCTTCCATTGTTCATGGATGATGCAACGGTGTTTTGTTGCGACTGTCTGAATGTATAGAGTCAATAAAAAGCGAAGTCAAGCAAAAAATGACGTATGAAGGTGATGTGAGCAGAGTACGAAAGTCATGAAAAGCAGTTTCATGTTTCATCCTTTCGAGATTCAGAAGAATTTCTGCGCTGCATTCGAATGGTGCGACCAAAATTCTTCGTTTCGCGAACCAAGAGATCGTTGAGAGTCTTCAATCCCGCAGCACTGGTGCAGCTCCGAAGAGCAGTTCAATGAAGCTCCAAGCAGAGATGTTGAATCTCTATAATTGAAAGAGTGATTTTGAAGAGGAGCAAATATGCCAGTCGAAAACGAGATCGTGATCATCTCTGCTTGCCGTACGCCGGTGGGAAAGTTTCAGGGATCGCTGTCTGATCTGAGCGCCACGCAACTGGGTGCAATTGCCGTTCGGGAAGCGGTAAAGCGCGCCGGCATTGATCCCGCGGGTGTGGACGAGTGCAGCATGGGGGATGTCGTATCGGCTGGCGTGGGG
>QHZV01000245.1:0-1678 GCA_003224785.1 Acidobacteriota bacterium | reverse complement strand
AGATGCGCAGATTGTGGACTCGATGGTCCGCGATGGTCTGTGGGATGTTTACAACGATTACCACATGGGAATCACCGGAGAGAACGTTGCCGAGAAATATGGCATCACCCGTGAGGAGCAGGATGAGTTTGCGGTGAATTCACATCGCAAGGCAGTTTCAGCGATCAAGGAATGCCGATTCAAGGCGCAGGTTGTTCCGGTTGAGCTTCCCGCAAAGAAGAAGGGCGCGGCTGCGGTGATCTTCGATAAAGACGAATCTCAGCGCGAGGAAACGACCATTGAAATCCTGCGCTCATTAAAACCGGCATTCAAGAAAGACGGCACCGTCACTGCGGGCAATGCTCCTGGAGTAAATGATGGTGCTGCCGCAGTAGTCCTGACCAGCGGTGCGAAAGCGAAGGAGCTTGGTGCGAAGCCGATGGTACGAATCGTGGCGCAGGCCACCAGTGGAATTGATCCCAAGTGGGTGATGATGGCGCCGGTAGGAGCGATCCGCAAACTCTGGGAGAAGACAGGCTGGAAGAACGAAGACGTTGATCTGTACGAATTGAACGAAGCCTTTTCGGTCCAGGCGTTGGGAGTCATGCGCGAACTGGGACTGAACCCTGAGAAAGTAAATGTAAACGGTGGCGCGGTGGCGATTGGTCATCCCATAGGTGCCAGCGGTGCTCGCGTTCTAGTGACTTTGATATACGAAATGATCCGGCGCGATGTGCATCGTGGGATTGCGGCATTGTGTTTGGGCGGAGGGAATGCGGTCGCGATGGCGGTGGAACGGTAATCCGGCAGGAGGCTACTTGACGACGAAGATGATTGCTATTGCCACCATGCTGATCTCATGGAGCGCAGCGCAAGCGCAGACGTCAGGATGTCGTGCCTTATCCGAACAGATTGTGTACGATTTATTGCCTCCACGCCACGCTCGCTCTGCCACGGTCGTCACCGTCGGCGTGAGCGGCAGCTTATCAACGCTCGTGACGACGGGCGACGGCGGGTTCTATGGCACTTCAGACCTGGGTACGAAATGGACTCGTTTGAACCGTCCTGAGTGGACCCAGCGCTGGAACAACCGGAATGCCACCGGGTCTGCATCTGACCCGAGCTTCATGTACACGTTGGATTACGGGCGTTTCTTCAAAATCCAGCGCTCCCAAGACGGTGGACATACATGGATAGTTCCAAAGCCAACTGTAGAGGGTCTCTCGGAAGAGGAGACTGCATTCCGGCTAAGCCGAGACCATTTGCGAACTTTCCGTCGATTGTGAGCGGCTGTTGGAACGTGCGATGACGCAGCAGGGTCTAACGGCGCGAGCGCATGACCGGATTCTGAAAGTCGCACGCACGGTTGCCGACCTTGAGGGAGTGCCGGCTATCGAGCACAAGCACATTGCTTGAAGCGATTCAATATAGGACGCTCGACCGCACTTTTTGGACGTAATGCTTCCGACTCCACGTAGGCCGGACGCATCCAAAAGGCGTGACAGGGCCAGGACTTCGGCGAGCTCTCACGGCTACCTATCGCGACCTGTTGCGTCATCACGCGCTGCAGGTTGCGGCGGCGCTTTCTTATTTTCTTGTGCTATCTGTGTTCCCAGCCCTGATCCTGCTTTCCGCAGTGATGGCGTCCGTTCCCTTGCCGGACTTGTTCTCTCGGGTATTGGATTTGATGTCGCGCCTG
>QHZV01000244.1 GCA_003224785.1 Acidobacteriota bacterium | reverse complement strand
AGCGATGACGCCAAGCATCGCATGGCTCGTGGGATCTTCAGGGCGAAGCTTGACGATTCGATTCAGCAGCGGCACAGCGCGGCTGCTCCCTGCTTTGTATTCGAGTTCAGCGGCTCCTTCGAGAGCGGCAAGGTAGTCCGGAGAGATATTGAGTGCGCCGTTATAAGCGCTCAAGGCTTCCTTGTCGCGTCCTAGTCTGGAAAGAGCAATCCCTTTAAGCGCCAAGAGTGTTGCATCCTTCGGCGACCGCTGCAGTTCGGATTCAACAAGCTCGAGGGCCCGGGCGGATTCACCCGCGCGAAGTGCCGCCTCAATAGAATGCGCTGCGTTAGATTTCGAGCCCTGCTGGGCGAGCGCCGGCGAAATGAGCGTCAGGCCAAGCACGAAAGCCAATGGTTTGAAGCGGTACATGAGTGTTATTGCTTGGCACGCGGCGGTGTGCCAGATGTCGTGCTTCCATCATAGCGCGCCTCACCAGAGCTGGCGGACGGGCTCACGCGAACTCAGCCGAGATTTGAAAATGCTGTTCGCTGCCAGTTTGAACAATAACGTTGTCATTGTGCAGCCCACCGATTGCAGCAGGGCGTCCGTTTACAATCGGTTTCCGCAATGCGTATTGCTTAGGCAGTCGCAGCTTTACTTGGATCTCTCTTGGTGAACCTAGCCTCTCCAAACCGACTTCTGCCTGAATGTTTTTGGTTGTCGCGTCCGCAATGATTTTCATGCTCACCCTGCCCCAACGGGTTGGCGCCCGTTCGATCCTTATTTCTTTGCCGGAAATTACCCATTCGCGAGGCAGCCCTTTGCCGAAGTACAAACGATCTTCGTCCGAGTCTTCCAGCACCAGCATCCATCGCATCACAATTGGAATCGTCAGCTGCGCCGGAATGCAAAAAAGGGCGTTGTCTCCATCAATGCCGGCAACTTCTCCTGCGGTCCAACTGCCGCGAGTGTGATCATGATAACGATGCGAATACAGGAACAGCAGAAACTCCTCGATGCGGTCCAGGCGCAGTAGCGCCTGCGCGTAGCCGTATGAAATGAATCCTAGAATGTCACGGCCCTCAGCGTGCGGCGGTTCGATATTTGCAAGCACTCCAAGCGTCGTTCCTCCGTACGCCCGCATGCAGTCAATGATCAGATTCGAGAGATCCTCGGAAAGCATGTCTGCCTGCAATAATTCCGCGTATGGACGATGCGGCCACTGCTGCGGGCTGGGGCGCTCTTTCTGCATTGACTCCCAGAAAGTGCCCGTTGCTCCGGCGTAGGTGCCGATGTAGGGCGGGGTCATATCATGCCGTATATTTTTTTCGATGCTCGCAACAACCGCATCCTGGAGGACCTTGCTACGCAATTCCCACGCAGCGGCTTGCTTGCCGGCTCGCGAACTCTGTTCAGCAATGGAATTCCAGACGCGACTGAGATCACGCAGACCGCGTGCCGCGAACGCATTGTTGGCATAGTAAGGCAGCCACCAGATCTGCGGCTTCGGCATGAGACATGAATCGGATTCGCTCCAGCCATGAATGAGCCCGTATCCTGGATCAACGTGGGACAGTCGTAGGCTCTCCTCGTGCATCTCGCAAAGCAGAGTTGCTGTTGCCTCGATCTTGGCACGATGCTTCTCCAGCAGCTCGCGGTCGCCTGTGTAGTTGGAGTAGCGCGCGAGCAATGACAACGTCATTCCAAATTGCGCGATTTCAGGGCCGCGCATGTTGATCATGCCGGCCCCGTCGACGAAATCGCTGAAGTAGTTATCAATAATGGCGCGGGCCGTCTTGAAGCGTCCCCACTCAAGATTCGTGTATACCGAACTGGTGAAGATGTCCTGGAAGCCATCGTATTCCGAGCCGTAGTAATCCCGGTCAACTGCACCATACTTCGGATAGACTCCACCGGGGCGGGCCATGACCTCCTTCGCGAACGCGTGCTTCGACATATCGAGCCAAACGTTTTGCGGAACCGACGCCGAGGCGAAGTCGCTCAACAAGCTCTCCCAATAAACGACGAACCTCAAGAGCGCACGGTAGAACTTCTCTGGCTGCGGATCAGTGCGCGCCGGAGGAAACGCAGGATAGCTGTGGCCGTATATGGCCTTTAACATTTTTCCGGTTTCGATTCTTGCGGTCCGATGCCACGTCTGGACGATGAACTTGTCTTGGGCTTCCACATCGCCGAACACGATCACTTCGTCGTATGCGATTTCAGAAGCGGACATGATTTTTCGTACCGCTGGCATCCATCCACCAACCAGTCCATCGAAGCGCCTCTGACTTGCCTTTTGACTATCGTCAGGAAAGTACTGCACCGGATGGTACGTGCGTGTGTTTCCACTCGGAAACACTGGCATGGTATCGAAACACTCTTTGGTTCCGACAAATGTGTCCCACGGCAATCGCCAACTTGGGCCGGTACTTTGCACTGATCCGAGCGGAGGCGCAGCGGATTTCACGCGATCGGGATCAGGATCGTTGCCGCCTTCCAGCAGGCGCTCTGCCAGCAGGTCGCGTGCAGACATGCCGATATCTTTTAGCGTTAGGCCAAGGTAAGGCGAGGTTTCTTCGGCGAAGGAAGCTTCAGCGCTTTTCGTGAGGACGCGCGCTCCAGCGGAAGATATGAAGGTGATCGCTCCCTCCCGTGTGCGTAGGTCCTCATACACTTTCCATTTTGTCGAATCCATCGTGAATTCGGAGATGAGAGTGTGCCCGGCAACGTCAACATTTGTCTCAGCTATCAGAGTGGAACTGAACGCACGCAAATCGATATGCCCATTCGCGCCAACGGGCCGGGGTCCGGGTAGATATGCCGCTGCTGTGGCCACCGCGGTACGTTGCAAGAAGCGACGCCGATCCATGAATCTCCTGAGAACAAATCGCGACTAGAGGTGAATTTCTACAGGTTTTCCAGTGAACTCCACTTCCCGCGTGGTTTCGTTGAGCCTCACTTCGATATTCCGGAGGGGTGGCAACATTTTCGAACCCTCCGCAAGATGCAACGTCAGGACCCGTCGCGAGTCTTTCCACGACATCTGCAAACCCATCCAGTCGCCTTTGCGGTAGTTGAAGGACTTTCCGTCGTCCTCATATAACAGGAACGAAGTGTCAGCCCCCGGATAAATCGAAATGGTGAGCGGCTCGTCGGTCTCTTGATGAACAAACTGCTTCACCGGCCCAAGCGGCAGAATCGATCCCGCTCGAACGTAGAGCGGCATGGTTTCGAGATCAACATTGCGACTGATCTCACGTCCTCCCTCGATGCGCTCACCTGTCCAAAAGTCGTACCAACTATCGGCGGGAACTACCAGCACATCCCTTCCCCACAAATACTCATCGCCTCTCGCCACCGCTTTGGGATCATCGGAATAATGCAGCCACAGCGCCCGCATAATCGGCATTCCTGTGAGCGTGCACTCGCGCAATGCGCTATAGATATACGGAAGCATCCGATAGCGCAGCTCAAGGTACTTGCGGCAAATAGGTTCTACCTGGGTATCGTGCAACTGGCTTGCATCCGGGATGGCCGCGCCCTCGTAGCGACTGATCTCCATTGGCCCCGGATCTCCCGTGTTCCATCCCCATGGCAGGCGCAATTTCCAATTGCGGCCGTGACAGCGGAACAGCGGGCAGAAAGCTCCGAACTGAAACCAGCGAAGATAAAGTTCCGCGGTAAATTCTTTTGTCGGCACAAACCCGCCGATGTCGGTCCCCCAATACGGAATCCCACTCAAGCCGGTGTTGATGCCAATTGGGACCTGGGTCTTCAGCGTCTCCCACGTCGAGAAGACATCACCAGACCACAAGAATGACGCAAAACGTTGCATGCCCGCGTAACCATTTCGGTGCAGTGCATAT
>QHZV01000243.1 GCA_003224785.1 Acidobacteriota bacterium | reverse complement strand
TGCCACTTGGAAGCGAGCTGATAAGAACCGTCTTTGAGGATGATGCGCTTGGTTTGGGATTGGGCGTAGCTGGCTGAAGATAACGCGAGCAGTATCGCAAGCCCTGATAGGAAGTAGTGCCGACGAATCATGTGATAAGTGTAACGCTGAGTTCGACGTAGAGACGTTGCTTGCAACGTCTCCAACCCATTCCCTGAATAACTGTCGCGTCATGCAAGACGTGCCAAGCTACGTCTACAGCAAAACAAACCTATTCCCCTCTACTGCACCTTCTGTCATAATTGATCGTGCACACCAGCCTGCACAATTTTCCAAACACAATTGAGGCGAGGAAACGATGTCGGCAAAGTACATCTTTGTAACCGGCGGTGTAGTGTCTTCACTCGGCAAGGGACTGGCGGCGGCCTCGATCGGGTGCCTGCTCGAAAGCCGCGGCTTCAGCGTCAACATAATGAAGTTCGATCCATACTTGAACGTGGATCCCGGCACCATGTCGCCGTTTCAGCACGGTGAAGTTTTCGTCACCGATGACGGCGCTGAAACCGACCTCGACCTCGGGCACTACGAGCGTTTCACTCACGCCAAACTTTCTCGCGACAATAACTGGACCACAGGCCGCATTTATGAGCAGATCATCGCGAAAGAGCGGCGTGGGGATTATCTCGGCAAGACCGTGCAGGTGATTCCGCACGTCACCAACGAAATCAAGTCGGCGATGAAGAAGGTCGCGCAGGATGTGGATGTTGCGATCGTTGAAATTGGCGGTACCGTCGGCGATATCGAGTCGCTTCCGTTCATGGAAGCCATTCGCCAGATGCGGCAAGAGCTGGGACGCGACAACACATTGTTCGTGCACGTCACGCTGGTGCCGTTCATCGCCGCTGCCCAGGAGTTGAAGACCAAGCCGACGCAGCATTCAGTGAAAGAGCTGCTGAGTATCGGAATTCAGCCGAATATTTTGCTTTGCCGAACGGACCGATTCTTGTCGAAGGATATCAAATCAAAGATTGCGCTCTTCTGCAACGTCGAAGAGGAAGCGGTGATCACCGCCAAAGACGTGGCTTCCATCTATGAAGTGCCGCTCGTGTTTTCGCACGAGGGTGTGGACGCACTGATCATGAAGTATCTGCGACTGGAGCCCAAAGAGAAAGACCTGAAGCCATGGAAAGAGCTTGTGGAGCGGGTCAATAACCCGAAGGGGGATGTGAAGATCGCGATTGTTGGGAAGTACGTCGAGTATGAGGATTCCTACAAGTCGCTGAAAGAAGCTCTGGTGCATGGTGCACTCGCGCACAACCTGAAGCTGAGCGTGAATTGGATTGAAGCGGAGGGATTGGAAGCCGGCCAGCGAGCGTGCGAAGAGCAGTTGCAGGACTACGATGGCATTCTCGTGCCGGGCGGATTTGGCAAGCGCGGCATCGAAGGCATGCTGCAGGCGATACGTTATGCGCGCGAGCAGAAGGTTCCCTATTTTGGCATTTGCCTGGGAATGCAGACTGCATGCATCGAGTTTGCGCGGAATGTCTGCGGATTGGCGGAGGCAAATTCCAGCGAGTTTGATCCGGCGACTGCCCACAGAGTGATTTATAAATTGCGGGAGCTACGTGGAGTCGAAGAACTGGGCGGCACCATGCGGCTGGGCGCGTGGATCTGCAAAATTGAGCCGGGAACGTTAGCGCACAAAATCTATGGTCAGGCGGAAATCAGCGAGCGTCACCGGCACCGTTACGAGTTCAACCGCGAATACGAAGAACAGCTGACGGCGGCGGGACTACGCATTTCCGGCTCGACGCCGGACGGGACTTACGTCGAGATGGTTGAACTGCCGGACCATCCGCATTTCATTGGCTGCCAGTTCCATCCTGAGTTCAAGTCGAAGCC
Source organism: Acidobacteriota bacterium (assembly GCA_003224785.1). Taxonomy (GTDB): domain Bacteria; phylum Acidobacteriota; class Terriglobia; order Terriglobales; family Acidobacteriaceae; genus Gp1-AA145. The sequence continues at coordinate 1,319 of QHZV01000243.1, read as the reverse complement.
GCTTGAGCCGCATCCTTTGTTCAGGACATTCATTGGCGCGGCATACGAACGCGGGCAGAAGCGTGAGTCAGAGAAAAACGCCGCCGAGCTCGAGATGTTTCACCGGCCGGTGAAGGTCGCGATTCGGTAAACGCTTAACCAAAGAGAGCACGGAGTTACCCGGGGGAAGCATAGAGGCTTTGCGTTGGTCCTCTGTGTAACCCTGTGCCCTCTGTGGTTAAATCTGTTTACAGCATGTCAGTCTCCTTCCAAATCGAGGGAATCAACGTCGGCTCCGGGGGCCTTTTTCTGATTGCGGGGCCGTGCGTCATTGAAAGCGAGAAGCACGCGCTTTTTATGGCGGAAGTCATAAAGGGCGTGACCCGATCGCTCAACGTGCCCTTCATCTTTAAAGCCTCTTACGACAAGGCGAATCGCACTTCGATCCGCAGCTTTCGCGGACCTGGGCTGGTTGAGGGCTTGCGGATCCTGAAGAAAGTCAAAGATGAAGTGCATGTGCCGGTGCTGACCGACGTGCACGAAGCCAAGGACGTTCCCAAGGTCGCCGAAGTCGCAGATGTGCTCCAGATACCGGCGTTTCTGTGCCGCCAGACAGACCTCGTTGTTGCAGCGGGAATGACCGAGCGCGCGGTGAACATCAAAAAGGGGCAATTCGTTTCACCGTGGGACATGAAGCACGTAGTTGAAAAGTGCCGGTCAGCGGGGAATGATCGCGTATTCGTCACCGAACGCGGCGCAAGTTTTGGCTATAACAATCTTGTGGTGGACATGCGCTCGCTCGCGATCATGCGGAAGTTCGGGCCGGTAGTTTTTGACGCGACGCATTCCGTGCAATTGCCATCCGCTTCAGCAGACGGAGATCACGCAGTGAGCGGCGGGCAACCGGAATTTATTCCGCTGCTGGCCCGGGCAGCCGTCGCTGCCGGGGTGGATGGTGTCTTTATGGAGGTCCACGACAATCCCAAAGAAGCGAAATCGGACGGAGCCAACGCGCTGGAATCAACCAAGCTGCGCACGGTGTTGAAGGAATTGCTGGCGGTGCAGAGAGCGGTAGGGGAGTCGCACGCGACACCTTAGCTCGCTACCATTCCCGCAATGCGTAATTCTGCGAGAGGGCGTCGATCCAGTCCCGAAGGGATGACCCAGCTTAGCCCAGGACGGCAGTCCTGGGAACTCGATGGCAAACGGAATAAGTCCCGGACGGACGTCCGAGTTAACCCATCACGTGTGCAGGATCATATTTCACACCGTATTTCTTCAGCAGCTCCAAAAATTCCTGCTCGAAATTTCGCGTTGCATGATGCGCTGCCTGGTTCTCA
>QHZV01000217.1:1418-4896 GCA_003224785.1 Acidobacteriota bacterium | reverse complement strand
ACTTCGCCCTGTAATTTGTAAACTGCGCCGTCTTTTTCCTGCTGCAGAGCTTGAATGGTCACCGCAGTCGAAGCTTTGCCGGGAGCTTGAGGCAGCGAGTCCGCCGAGAATGAACCGGGAAGCAACTGGCTGGTAACTAAGGGCAAGGCGACTAGCAGATGACAAAGGGCCGCCGCCATGATAACCAAACTTGTACGAGCTCGCATCGGGAGCGCACGCTGTCCGGACTGCAGACTTGGCGTGAAGGTAGCACGTTCCTGAGTGGAGAGGCAAAAAACGCGCGTCACATAACAGTATCAGGCATGGAACCACTGGAAACACAACCCGATCCCGAACTGAAGCCGGCGTATTTCGACCCGGACACGCCTGATATTAGCGAGCAGCAGTTCGCGGCCAGTCTGGAAGCTGAAATCGAGAAGCCTGCATTTGTGGTGGATACGGTTGAGGACCCATTCACGGCGACTGGTAAACCAGCCTTGGCATCTTCAGAACTCACTATGGGGGAACCGAAGTCTCCTTCGTCGTCTGTCGAGTCCTCGATCAGTGATGTGCCGATTCCTGAAGCGACGGATCCTGCTCCCGATTGGCGCGATCAGGTCAGTGCCAAGGTAAACAACTACAAATCCCGCAAAGCACCGAAAGTTCGCTACCCCTCTTTGCATTTGCAATTTGAACCCCCGCCACCGCGCGCACGAGAACCATTTGATAGTGACACCCGATTTTCTATCGAAGACGAACAGGCATTTCCAGAGGTCCGACGAGTTCCGGATCCTTACGTGTCTCTCGAAGCAACTGCCCGAATCATCGAATTTCCGCGCGCGGCTGCTGCGCCCCTAAGAAATGATGAGCTTGCGGATCCTGTGCTTGACCGGCCGCGAATCGTAGAAGCGCCAACTTTCGTTCCGCCACCGCCAGCGCTGGGCGGAATACTGATGCAACCGGCGAGTGAACCCGAACCAGAACGGCGTCCCGGCTTTGACATGCCCCTGCAGTCGGCTTCGCTAACGCGCCGATTGCTGGCGGGAATGTTCGATGCCTTGCTGGTTAGCGTCGCCCTGGCGGTATTCGGCTACTTTTTCTTGCGGTTCAACGCGCCCATTCAGCAGTCGAAACTAGCACTGCAGCTTGCGGCAATCCTGGCAGCCGTCCTGTGGTCGGCATATCAGTACGCATTTCTGGTCTTCACGGGGACCACGCCCGGGCTTCGACTGACTCGCCTAGCCGTGACTCACTTTGATGGCACACCGGTTTCGCGCAAACTCCGCCGCTGGCGGGTGCTGGCATCCCTGCTTTCCTGCGTTTCTCTCGGGCTTGGCTATGCTTGGTGTTTCCTGGACGAAGACCAACTCTCCTGGCACGATCGCATCACAAGGACGCACATAGCTCCTGTAAACTCGGCCAATCGCTCCTAAGCCGGGTATGCTAAATTCCTAAAACCACGCGCGATCACTCTCGTTCGATGTCAAGTGCCCCAAACAATCGTCGGCCAGCGGTCAAAGTATTTGTCGCCACCACCGTCCTACTTACTTTCATCTCCTTTTGGCGTGCGGCGGCGATTGTCCTCTCTGACCTCGGCTCCTCCGCCTACTACGTGGGTGGCGATGCGGAAAAGGTGATCGGCAAGAGCGCGCCCTGGTTCATTCTCGCGGTCATGTTGTTCGCGAACTGCGTTCGCGCGCTTTATATCGAGTCCACCAGCATGTTCGTTCGCGGTGGCGTTTATCGCGTGGTGCGCCGGGCCATGGGCGGAACTCTGGCGAAGTTTTCAGTTTCTGCGCTGATGTTCGATTACATCCTCACCGGGCCTATCAGCGGAGTTTCTGCCGGACTCTATCTCATGGGCCTGCTGAATGGGTTGTTGCAGCACGCCCATTTGCATTTCAAGATTCAGCAAAACTTCGGCGCCGCCGTCTTTGCCGTGATGGTGACAGTGTATTTCTGGTGGAAGAACACTCAGGGAATTCACGAGTCCAGCCAGAAAGCCCTGCAGATCATGAGCATAACCACGGTGATGGTTGTCATCCTCATCATCTGGTGTACGGCAACGGTTTTGCATGGCCCGTTTCAGCTGCCGCCGAACCCATTCAAATATGGGATCACCTTGGACCACGAATCGCTCGGCTGGCTGCACTCGCTGAAGGACGGTTGGATCAGCCACGTGACTCTGTTCATCATGTTTGTCGGTTTCGGGCATTCAGTTCTCGCGATGAGCGGCGAAGAAACTCTAGCTCAGGTCAATCGCGAAATCGCTCATCCCAAGCTGAAGAACCTGAAAAAGGCAGCGGTGGTAATAGGTGTTTATGCGCTGCTGTTTACCGCTTTGACTTCGTTTTTCGCCGTGATGATCATCCCTGACAGTGTCCGCCCACAATATTTCGGCAACCTCATCAGCGGCATTGCCCTGCACTTATGGGGACCGCCTTGGGCCAAGCTGATTTTTCAGGGCTTCGTCGTAGTCGTTGGCGTGCTGATCCTCTCGGGCGCGCAGAACACGTCTATAGTCGGCGCTAACGGAGTGCTCAACCGCGTTGCCGAAGACGGCGTGCTCACCGACGCCTTCCAGAAGCCGCATCCGCGGTTCGGCACCAGCTATCGCATCATCAACCTCGTAGTCGGAATGCAGTTGCTCACCATACTTTTGACGCGTGGCGATGTTTTCACCTTGGCCGGGCTATACGCATTCGGTGTGGTGTGGAGCTTCGCCTTGATGGCGCTGGCAGTTCTGGTCTTGCGCTATACCGAGCCTTCTAAACGCGAATGGAAGGTGCCCGGAAATATTCCGCTGGGCAAAGGCCGCGAGCTACCGCTTGGCGTAATTCTGATCGCCGCCGTCCTGTTCCTTACCGCCATCGTGAATTTCTTCACGAAATATGAAGCGACGATCGGCGGCGTTACGTTCAGCTTGGTGTTCTTCGGACTGTTTACCTATTCCGAACGCCGAGTTGCGAGAGAACGTGCCGGAAAGCCAGAAGGCCTCGATCAATTTCGAGTTTATGGTAACGAAGAGCCTGAGAATGAAACCCTCGGCGTGCGCCCGGGCAACATTGTTGTTGCCGTTCGCGATCCGAAAAACTTGTATTATCTCCGCGAGATTCTGCGGCGTACCGACACGACCAAGCAAGACGTAGTTGTGATGACGGCGCGGCTCTATCATCGTGATTCCTTCGGCGACACATCCCTCGAGACTGCCCAGGTATTTGATCATTACGAGCAGGAGCTGTTTACCGCTGCCGTTGCTGCAGCGGAAAAAGAAGGCAAGCCAATTTTTCTTTTGGTCGTTCCCGCCACCAATGTTTTTGACTCAATCATGGTGACTGCAGAGAGGTTGGAATCTAGCCGGATCGTCTGCGGCCTCTCGAACAAGTTGACTCCCGACGAGCAAGCGAAGCTCACCGGAGACGCTTGGGAGCGCCTGTCCGAACCCAGGCCACGTCTGGTAATGGAGGTCCGCCTGCCGAACGGTGTGGCGCGGGAATAC
>QHZV01000217.1:0-1375 GCA_003224785.1 Acidobacteriota bacterium | reverse complement strand
ATCCTACGTTCGCCGGAGCGCAGCACTACCATGTTGTCTCAACTGCGCTCGAAGAATTAGAGAAACAGCTGCGCAGCGAAAAACGAGGTGAAATCCTCGAACAGCTGCGGCATGAGCTGCAAAAACGTTCTGCCGACGATCACTGAGATCCACCTGAGGCGATGAACCCCTATCCGTGCTTGCGGGTGCAGGTATCGCGACAGTAGAATTAGTTCGACGTTGAATCCCGCTACTTAGCGGGAGCGGGGGACCCGCAACGGAAGAAATTCCGACGGGGCGTATCCGTTAGGCCGGCCCAACCGGCGCGCGGTAGGACACCTTTCAGTCCGAGCCCGACAGCTAACCTCGCAAACGCAGAAAGGAGTGCTCGCGCTGCTGTCCGGCCGAGTCTCATGCAAGTCTCACAATCTAATTCCACTCCTGGGGCGATGGCGCCTTCAACGCGTGTGTTGGTCGCCTCAAGCGCCATGCTCGCATTCATTTCTTTTTGGCGCGTAGCCGCAATTGTGCTCAACGATATGGGTTCGTCTGCCTTCTACGCGGGCGCAATCTCCGAGCACTTCATCGGCAAGACGGCGCCCTGGTTCATCCTTGGGATTATGCTGCTTGCCGGTACGGTAGCGGCGCTTTACATCGAGAGTTGCGGCATGTTCGTCCGTGGCGGCGTGTATCGCGTGGTCAAGGAGGCGATGGGTTCCACGCTGGCCAAGTTCTCCGTCTCGGCGCTGATGTTCGATTACATTCTGACCGGTCCGATCAGCGGTGTGTCTGCAGGCTTGTACCTGGTCGGAATGCTGAATGAGCTGCTGAAACATTTTCATGCTCGCGTCGGCCTTCCGATGAATGGCGGTGCGGCAGTATTCGCCGTTATCGTCACCATCTATTTCTGGTGGGAAAACATTAAGGGCATTCACGAGTCGAGCGAAAAAGCGCTTCGCATCATGTATGTGACCAGCGCTATGGTCGGCATCATGCTCCTTTGGTGCTGCTATACGCTCTGGGTAAGGGGCGCACATTTGCCGCCCTGGCCACACCTTTCGAACATTACTTTTTGCACAATTCTTCCCTGCCGCACACGATTGCGCTGATTGGCATTCTGATCGGCCTCGGACACTCGGTTCTTGCCATGAGCGGCGAGGAAACCATGGCCCAGGTCTATCGCGAAATTGAGCATCCGAAACTTCCGAACCTAAAGAAGGCCGCGCTGGTAATTTTTCTCTACAGCTTGGTTTTCACCGCCGGTGTTGCATTTTTTGCGGTGATGATCATCCCCGACTCGGTTCGCGGCAGTTTCCAGGACAATCCCATCGGCGGACTGGCGATGTATCTGTCTGGTCCGATCCAGTTGCGGCTCGCATTTCGCGCCTTCGTTGTT
>QHZV01000216.1:5913-7017 GCA_003224785.1 Acidobacteriota bacterium | reverse complement strand
ATTGGCGCTGGAAGCATCGTCGAGCGCGTGGCTGTAGGTGTATGAGGCTTCAAACTGCGGGCCATGAATAGGGCGGTTCTGAAGCCGGAGCTGCAGAGAGTTGTAGTTAGAAAAATCGTTTGAGCGGAGTGTTGGAATGGTAACGTCGTAAATAGGATTGCAATTGCCGGCATCGATGTAATTACCAAAGGAATCCTGGGCCAGGTCGCATGGTCCCATTCCGGGCAGCGATTGATGCGCCGGGCGTCTCGGAGCTGTAGGCGCGTTCTGGTCCGCAATCGGTGCGGCTTCATTGCCGTTATAGAAGCCGTACAGTTTCAGACCGCGCGAGCCTGCATAAGAAGCTTCTAGCACTGTATCCCCTGGTAGTTGATATTGCAGTCCGAAATGCCACTGCTGGTTATAAGGTGTACGCAGTTTGGGACTCAAAGAATAGAACTGCGGATTATTGGGATCGCTAAGCGAGCTCGCCGGATAACCATTCGCCAGGACATTTAAATTGGGAATCGAGCAGTCCTCTTGTGCAGGGTTGGCAGAGGAGTCAAAGCAATTCGTCTGTTGAAATGTCTGTTGCAGATAGAAAGGAGGATTGAAGCCGGGACTGGGATTGGAGAAAGGCCCATTCTCTTGACCTCCATAAAAGATGCCGTAGCCTGCACGCATCACCAGCTTGTTGGTCACGCGATAAGCAAAGCCGATGCGCGGAGCAAAATTGTTGCGGTCCGGACTGATTAGGCCACGGGACGCATTGCGTTGAATGGGAAGAAGACTCGCCAGAAACGGCGTGAGCGGCATGTCCTGACCCTTGGGCACAACCAGCGAAAGCGAGTTGAAGTCGAATGTCGCGAGCTCGTTGTTATGTTCTTTAATAGTTGAAAACACTTCATAGCGGAGCCCAAGATTCAGCGTCAGCCGATCTGTCGCTTTCCAATCGTCCTCGGCATAACCAGCATAAATTTGTCTGTGGTAATCAATGTCATGCAGGCTGCTGATATCGCCGCCGTCAGGGATGCCGAGCAGGAAGGTCGCAAAAGCGCCGCCCGTGAATGAGCTGCTGCCGGTAGTCGGTGCAGCCGGATTGTCAGTAAAGTCGCCCCCAAAAGA
>QHZV01000216.1:0-5897 GCA_003224785.1 Acidobacteriota bacterium | reverse complement strand
TCAGTCCCAAACCTCAGGGAGTGGCCGCCGTGAATCCACGTCAGATTGTCGGTAAAGACGAAACTATTCTGTTTTTCGACGGAAGGCAGGAACGTGGAACTTCCAATGCTTACGGTTCCGTCGCTAAAGCTAATACTGGGGAGGCCGCCGTTGATAGGAGTAAATGGCACACCAGGGAATCCGAGTTGCTGCGAAATATCCTGGTTGTAGTTGAGTTGCAAGCGGTGAGAATTGATGCGATTGTATCCAACCCGAAATTCATTGACCACTGTGGGGCTGAACAAGTGAGTTTCACTTAGCGCTACGCTGCGATAAGAGTCGTCTTCGACGCCGTCAAAAAAACCGCCTCCATCCAAAACATTCTTAAATGGCGGAGGAATAAAGCTCGGCTGGTCCTCGTAGCTGAACCGGCCAAAGGCATCGTCTTTGACGCCGATTTTGTGGTCAATTCGAATATCAAAATTGTTGCGGCTTTCACGACGTGAAGGATCAGATAGAAAATTATTCCCTGAGATGTTTGCGTTCGGTGCAGGAAACAGCGCAGCTAGTCGCGCTGCGAGCGGATCAATCGGTGTATTCAACCCAGCATTTCCGGTAAATATGTTGGTCGGAATGCCTGCGGCGTTCGTCCCAATCGGCACTCCGCATAATCCATTCAGGTTCTGTGCGGCGAATGGGTTGGCACTCGCAGTCATGGTTTGGCGTGTATTGAAGATTTCACCAACGTACGTCGGATTTCCGCTGCAATCGAGTGCGACCTGATTTGTCGGCAATCCGGTATTTGGGTCAAGCTGCACTGCTGGCGTGGTCAAGTCCAGGAACGACGAAAAATCACCGCCGATCATTGCCGGCGTGGGAATGATCGCAGGCGAGGGAGTCGCCTGCCGTACTCGGAGCCCTTCATAGTCGCCAAAAAAGAAAGTGCGGTTCTTAATGATCGGCCCAGCGAGCGTAAATCCAAACTGATTTTGTTTGTAAGGCTGACGTCCGAACTGATCGAAAGCGTTGCGCCCATCAAGCTTATCGTTTCTAAGAAATTCATAAACGTCGCCGTGCAGCTGGTTGGTGCCTGATTTGATTACCGCATTCAGGATCGCACCATTGCCGCGACCGAATTCCGCACTGTACGAATTGGTTTGCACTTTAAATTCTGCGATGGCGTCGACCGAAGGTTGAATGACATAGGCGGTTTCGTTTAACACGTCGCCGAGATTAGCGTTGTTATCAACCCCGTCAAGAAGGAAATTGTTCTGCAAAGCCCGTGCCCCGTTCGCACTGAATCCATAACTAGAAGAAACTCGAGACCCTGGTTCGGATGGAGCCACGCCCGCTCCGAGCAGCGCCAACTGCGCATAATTTCGGCCGTTGAGGGGAAGAGTCTCGGCGGTTTTGCTGTTGACCACCTGCCCCAGTTCGGAAGTTTCGCTTTCCAATTGAGGTCCCTGGGTGTTCACAGTGACGGTTTCGTTGAAGTTGCCGATTTGCACCGTGAGATTGATCTGCGGACGTTCCTGCACGTTTAGCGTGACCGGTCCTGCAAGGGCTTTCTTGAATCCCTGTTTTTCGACGGTGACGTTATAGCGACCGATCTTCAGCGGGCTTGCGACGTACTCGCCCTGAGAGTTGGTGTTCGTAACCAGGCTTGTGCCGCGGTCCACATCGGCGATTGTGACTTTCGCGTCGGCAACCAACGCGCCGCTCGAATCCTTCACCGTGCCTGCGATTGCACCTGTGTCCTTCTGCGCGACTGCGACCGTGCTCGCAAAAACGATGATGATGGAACAGAGAAGCAGGCGACGGTTCGCGCGCAAGGGCGAGCGAGATAGAAAAAGCCCAGAAAGTTGCATGGGAGGCTCCGATCTAAGTTCGGCCGCTGACGTTAGAAATTCGACTACGAATTAGAAAACCGGCTCCGCGCGAATTTATTAACTTTCTGCACGTTTGTCAACCTTTTTGTCCAAGATTGATTGATTCTCCTCAACTATTGCTTTCTTTTCAGGTTTTTTCACGTACAATCTGTGCAAAATGCTTGCCGAAGAACGGCGTTTCCAAATTCGAGAAATCCTGACGACACAGCGCACCGTGTCCGCTTCCGATCTGTGTGATCGCCTGAAAGTCACGGCCGCAACCATCCGGCGCGACCTGGCCGCACTGGAAAAAGACGGCGTGCTGGTGCGCTCGCATGGCGGAGCAGTTTCTCGAACCTCAAGCACGAGCTTCCAGCCAACTTACGACGCGCTGCTCAGAAGCGAAAGCGAAGAAAAGCGGCAGATCGCTCGGGTCGCCGAACAGTTCGTCTTGGACGGCGATACGATTTTTCTGGAAGGCAGCACAACCGTTTTCGAACTGGCACGGCGGCTGATTCATCGAAATCGTCTTACTGTGGTCACGAATTCTCCCACGATTGTTTGCGAATTGCAGGCGATCTTCAGAAGGACACGGTTTATCTCTCGGGGGAGTGGGCGCAACGCGCGCTGTCGGAGATCAGGCTGGATAAAGCCATCCTGGGGGTAAGCGCGATTGATCCGCACTACGGCGTATCTACTTCCCACCATGCTGAGGCGCAAATTACGAGGATGGTGTCGAAGGCGGCCAAGACCCGAATCGCGCTTGCCGATCACACAAAATTTGGCCGGCAGCGTTTTGCGTTTGTGGGTCCTGTAACCGACATAGACATTCTGGTGACCGATTCAGGCACGGATCCAAAGTACGTCCAGGAACTTCGGGACGCCGGGGTGCAGGTGTTCGTTGCCGATGGTGAACAGGCGGCAAAAGGCACCAATTCACGCATAATCAAACAGAAAAGTTGACAATCGCTCACATGCGGACTAATTTAGCATCCGAGCTTGCGGGAAAGGTGTGCAATGTCTCAAAGAGCAGTCGAGCGATCGAGGTGACTTTGTCTAATCCACGGGATGGCGCGCACCAACAATTCTCAGCTTCAGGTGCATACTCGCTGGCGGAAATCCTTTCGCAACCTCGATGCTGGGCCGATTGCCTTGCGCAACTCGACTCCGGAGAAACAATCGCGGAAATTGCCACGCGATTTAGGAATGCGCCGGAGTGGATTTTTATCGGCTGCGGTTCGAGTTACTACGTTGCGATGGTTGCTGCGGCAAGTTGGACTGCGATTACCGGGACGAGAGCGCGAGCTGTGCCGGCTTCTGAACTGTTGTTGTTTCCCGAGTTGGTTTTTGGAGGGGCGAAAGAATTCGTGCCGCTCCTAATTTCGCGTTCCGGTCAAACTTCAGAGGTGCTACGGGCGGCGCAGTTGCTAAACGACAAAAAAATTCCAACTGTGTCAGTTTCGTGCGCGCCGAAGCAAAAGCTCGAAGCTATGACAACTATTTCGATTCTCTTGCCGGAAGCAGATGAGCAGAGCACAGTGATGACACGTTCGTTCACGTCCATGCTGATAGCTTTGCAGTATCTGGCGGCGGTAGTAGCGAAGGATGGGAACTCAGTGGAAAGTCTGCGGCAGCTCCCCATTGCGGCAGAGAAAGTTCTGGAAGATGTATCGGTGAGAGTGCGGGAGTTTGTAAATCTAAATTCTTTTTCGGATTACATTTGCCTGGGCCAGGGCCCCTATTATGGCGTGGCGTGCGAGTCGGCGCTGAAAGTGATGGAAATGTCTCGCTCGTACGCGCAGTCGTTCCACACGTTGGAATTCCGTCACGGCCCCAAGTCTATTGTTAGCGGCGAAACGCTCATCACTTTCCTGCTTTCTGAATCCAACTACGATGCCGAAGTAGAAGTGATCGAGGAAATGAAGGCGCTTGGTGGAAAGACGCTGGTTGTGGCACAGCGGATTCGCGATCGAGCGCGAGCCGCTGCCGACATTGTTGTGGAACTCGATTGCGATTTGCCGCAGCCTCTGTGCGTGGCTCCGTTCGCCTTTGCAGGCCAGTTGGTTGGCTGCTATACAGCGCTCCACAAGGGACTCGACCCTGACCGCCCTGCGAACCTGACCCGCGTGGTTCTTCTCGAAGATGGAGATCGAGATAGAGATAGAGATAGAGAAGATCAGCCCCAAAATGCCAGACCTTGACGTCACCATTGCAGGCGAACTGAATCTGGATCTGGTGCTTTACGGGTTGCCGCGAGAACTCCCGCCGGAACGCGAACTCATCGCGTCCGAAATGATGATCACGCTTGGCGGTTCGTCAGCGATTGTTGCCCACAACTTAGCAGCGCTTGGGAATCGGGTTGGATTCATCTCGCGAATTGGCAACGATTCTCTGGGCCAGATTGCCCTCGACCGGCTCGCCGAAGCCAAGGTGGATCTTTCGCGAGTGCGGCGGTCGGACGATGAAACGGGAAGCGGATTATCGGTGATCCTTCATCACGGAGCTTCGCGCAATATTCTGACGTATCTTGGAACAATTTCGCAGCTCACGTATGCAGACCTGGATATCGATTACGTTTGCTCGGCCCGGCATTTTCACCTTTCATCGATATTTCTGCAGGCGGCCTTACGTCCGCGGATCGCAGAACTCTTTAAGAAGTTGAAAGACGCAGGGCTCACGATTTCGATGGACACGAATGACGATCCTGACGACCAGTGGCAGGGGTTAGGCGATGTATTGCAGTATGTGGATGTGCTTTTGCCGAACGAGAGGGAAGCTCTAAAGATATCTGGCGAACAGGAATTGCAACCCGCACTCGCGCGATTGGCGGAGATTGTTCCGCTGGTCGTGGTCAAGACCGGGCCGGAGGGCGCTATCGCGCAGCGCGGTAAGGAACAGTTCCGCAGCGCGCCGGTGAAGGTTCATGCAATTGACGCGATCGGAGCGGGCGACAGTTTTGATGCCGGCTTCATCACGCAATACATTCGCGGAGCCGATCTCGAACATTGCATGGCGTACGGAAATCTGGCCGGGGCGCTATCCGTCACCAAGCCGGGCGGCACCGAGGCATTTCGAAACAGTGCCTACCGCGATCAATTCCTTCGCGAGCACGGTCAGTCCAACTAGAACAAGATTTTCAAGCCAAACTGCATGATGCGAGGATCGTGGACGGTTGTTGCCGTCAAGAATGTTGACGATCCGAATGACGTGTCAACGCCGGAAAATTGAGTGTGATTAAAAGTATTGAAAGTCTCCCAGCGAAATTCGATTGATTTCGACTCTGTGATCTTGAAGTGTTTGAACAAACCCATGTCGAAGTTTGTACGGTAGGGCAGGTTCAGGAAGTTTCGCGGCGTGTTTCCAAAAGTAAGACCCTGGGGAGCGACAAATGCGCACGGATTAAAAAGAAGAGGTCCCGGACCAGGCGACGGAATGCATGGCGAGGAATGCGGATCGCCAATTAGATCCGGCCGTGAACCGGAGCTACGTCCTTCGACGCCATTTCCCACTCCGGCATTGTCACCGAAATTCGTGTTCTGAATGCCATAGGTTCCACCACCGTCTTGAAGAGGCGTTCCGCTCTGAGACGTTATGATGCCGGACCACTGCCACCCGCCTAGAAGCGTTTTCACCAGCCCGGAAGACTTGCCGAAGAAAGGCAGATCATATACGTAGCTAATGTTCAGAATGTGCCGCTGGTCAAAAGTGGAGCTCGCCCGATTGGCCCCCAAGTTGTAGGAATCAACGAACGTTGTATCGCCCCGGTCCGAGGAGTTATCGATGGAATGACTGTAAGTGTAAGCCAGACTCAAACTCAGCGCCCCCACCATGCGGCGAACGCTCGCCTGCAACGCGTTGTAATTTGAATTGGCTTGTGTTTCCAACAATTCGAGGGTTGAGAGCCCCAGGAATGGCCGGAAAGGATCAGCAGCTGAGAAGCTCCCGGCGCATGCGACGCTGAAGTTCTGGAAAAGCTGCGTGCCAGGGGTTGGAGTGACGCCGTTTGCGGAGAAGTTGTTGCAGTCGCTTGTCGTAAGAGGCTGATTTGGG
>QHZV01000215.1:23863-31056 GCA_003224785.1 Acidobacteriota bacterium | reverse complement strand
CAATCTTTCCCGCCGAAAGGTGGAACATAACGTTCAGTGGCTTCAGAAATTAGCTAAAGGCACTGGTCGGCTCAAGGTAACCGTTGCCGACGTTCGTGACGCAAATGCTGTCGCCAAAGCCGTGTATGCGGCGAGCGAGATCTATCATTTCGCCGCTCAAGTTGCCGTCACCACCTCGCTCGATGATCCCCGCGCTGATTTCGAAGTGAACGCTAGAGGCACGCTCAACATTCTCGAAGCCGCGCGCAGGAGTGGAAACCGGCCTTTCATTCTGTTCACCTCGACCAATAAGGTTTACGGTCATCTTGGAACCCAGCTTGGGAGCGATGGCGTTTCCGAGTCGCAGCCTTTGGACTTCTATTCTCCCTATGGTTGCTCCAAAGGCACCGCCGACCAATATGTCCATGACTACGCACGTACCTTCGGGATCCCGACCGTAGTGTTTCGGATGTCGTGTATCGCCGGTCCGCGGCAGTTCGGAAACGAAGACCAAGGCTGGGTCGCGCACTTTGCCTATTCGGCGCTGCAGCGCAAGGCTCTCTCTATCTATGGAGATGGTCACCAGATACGCGACGTGCTGGCAGTTCAGGATTTAGTTCGAGCTTTCGCGGCGGCCTATGAACATTGCGAAAAGACCGCCGGCCACGTTTACAACATCGGCGGCGGCAAGACCAACACCATCTCATTGCTGGAGCTCATTGCAATGTTGGAACGTGATCTGCGCGTGCGCTTGAAATATCGCTTTCGACAGGCACGAGTCGGTGATCAACCAATTTACGTGACCGACTCTACAAAATTCACTCAGCACACCGGCTGGGCACCGCAAAAAGACGTTCGAACGATAGTTCAGGACATCTGCACCTGGTACAAGCAGAACGCATCGCTGTTCGCGCCAGCGCCGTTCGTCCTGCCCGGCGCCAAACCGCAGCCAGACTTCATACGGGAGATTGCGTCTTGAAATTTGCTTTAGTCAACCCGGCATGGGATTTTCACGGCTCGATTTACTTCGGTTGCCAGGAGCCACACTATCCCCTCGAGTTGCTCTTTGCTTTCGACCAGATTCACGCAACCGGGGACGAACCCTTCCTGATTGACGCGCAATCGGACAAACTCGATATTGAGGAGGTTAAGCAGCGCATTGAGAAGATCAAGCCGGATTTTCTCGTCATTCCCACCGCGCCTTCGTATCTCTTTTGGCGATGCCCTCCGCCCGAATTGCGTGTTCCTCAGCAATGGTTCCACGCCTTAGAATGTGGCGCTATCAAGGTTGCGATTGGCCCACACGCTTCCGCCACGCCCGCCTCGACACTTCGCAAACTAAATTGTGATGTCGCGTTTCGTGGAGAGCCTGACCAGGTTCTGCCCAAGCTTGCCCATGAACCGTGGTCACAAATTGACGGATGCTGCTGGAAATCTTCTGAAGGCCAACACATGTCGCCATCGTTGGCGGTCACCGACATGCGTAAGCTGGGCGCGCTAACGTTTGAGAACTATCGAGTCGAGGCGCATTCTCACCGTCATCACGTTTTTAATGACGAGGGAGGCCGTGGCGCCGAACTCGAATTCGCGCGTGGATGCCCCTGGGCTTGCTCCTTCTGCAATAAGACCCTCTTCCGCAATAAATATCGCGAGCGAGAGGTAGACGCAGTCCTGCAAGAAGTGGACCGCCTCATCGCTCGTGGTGTCACATACATTTATTTCATTGATGAGATTTTCGGAGTTGGTCGCAACGTCCAACAGCTGTTGGAAGGTCTTGCCGAGAGGCCTGTCACCATTGGACTGCAAACTCGCGTCGATCTCTGGACCGAAGAGAGCCTCGATCTACTCGGCCGCGCGCACTGCATCTCTATGGAGTGTGGTGTCGAATCTATTACCGAAGAAGGTCGCGACGAACTCAACAAAAATTGCAAGCTAAGCACGGAGCGGCTTGCGGAGTTACTGATCCACGCCCGCAAGCGCATCCCGTGGGTGCAAGCCAATCTGATCCTGACTCCACACGACCAACGCGACCAGATTCGCGGCTGGCAAGAACATCTGAAGGCGCACGGCGTCTGGGTGAGCGATCCCGTGCCGATGTTTCCCTTCCCCGGCACGCCCGACTATTTGCGCATGTTTGGCGCGCCCGACGATTACGCCTGGGAACGCGCTCACCAGTACTATACCGGGACCTTTCGAGAAAAAGGTTACAGCGACATTCAGGAGGCACAACCCGCTTCAATCGAGGAACTTGAGTGCACGTTCTAATCACTGCAGACACCGTCGGCGGTGTGTGGACTTATACCCGCGAGTTGGTGTGCGGCTTACTCGATCGCGGACATCGTGTGACTCTCGTCAGCTTCGGCAGAATGCCCACTTCTGCACAAACTTCCTGGATGGAAAAGAAGAATCTGGCCTACTACCCCACATCGTTTCCTCTCGAGTGGATGCAGGATTCTGAATCCGGCATTGCAGAATCAGCGAAGTACCTGGATCAGATCATCGCTACCGCGCACCCCGACATCTTGCACTTTAACCAGTTTTGTTATGGAGCGCTGGAGTGCGGAACTCCAAAGATCGTGGTGGCGCACAGCGATGTACTGAGCTGGTGGAAATCCGTACACGATGATCCGTTCCCTCAGTCGCCTTGGTTCGCCTGGTACAGGGATGTCGTTTCAAAAGGACTCGATGGGGCTGACGCAATCATTGCGCCTTCAAGATCGATGCTCGACACACTCCGCGAGAATTACGGATTGTCTTCGCAGAGAGTGAACGCGGTCCACAATGGCCGCAACGCCGATCTGTTCGTGCCCTCAGCTTATAAAACGAATTGCGTTCTGACGGTGGGCCGCCTTTGGGATGAAGCCAAGCAAATCAAGCTTCTGCTGGATCGCACACATCCGGTTCCCGTCAGAATCGTAGGGACTCTGCAACATCCAGACAATGGCGAGTCGTTTTCGCTCGATACCTCGGCGAACGCCACGTTCTCCGGTGAGCAAGATGAAGCCCAGTTGCGCGCCCTCTACTCGGAATCGTCCATTTACGTTGCGACTTCTCGTTATGAGCCATTCGGACTTGCTCCAGTTGAGGCTGCCCTGTCAGGATGTGCGCTCATCGCCAACGACATTTCGACATTCCACGAGCTCTGGGACGATGCAGCTCTCTATTTCAAGCACAATGATGCCGACAGCTTGGCCGAAGCTATTCGTCTGCTCTCAGAGAATCATTCGCTCCGGACCGAATATGCCCAGCGTGCCTGCGAACGCGCCCGCCGGCTTTTCATTGCGCAAAGAATGGTGAGCGATTACGAAGACCTGTACTTCAACTTGACCAGCAAGAGGGCCGCCGCATGAGCCTTCGCCTGCGATTTTTTGCGCACTCATGGCGCTCCGACTGGAACCACGGCAACGCCCATTTTCTGCGTGGCTTAGTGGACGAACTCGCGCGACTCGGCCACGAGGTCCGCTGCTACGAGGCCGATAACGCCTGGTCCTACGTCAACCTTCCGACCTACGCACATATTCTGAGGACAGCTTTCAGCAGTTCGCGGAAACCGAATTGCGCGACTCGGATGTCGTGGTCCTACACGAATGGACTTCGCCTGAAATTGCGAACAAAGTCTTGTCGCTCAAGCAGCGTTTAGGATTTCGCGTCTTGCTGCACGACACGCATCATCGCGCATACACCAATCCGCAGCAAATCGCAAAATTTCACGTGCAGGATTTCGACGGCGTGCTGGCCTTCGGCGAAGCCGTGCGCCGAATCTATAAGGAAGTCTTCAATGTTCAACGCGCTTGGACATTCCACGAAGCCGCGGACGCTGCCCGCTTCACTCCAACATTCAAAACGACGAGCGCCGAAATCAACTGGATTGGAAACTGGGGAGACGAAGAGCGCACTCGTGAACTAAACGAGTTCTTGATGGAACCTTTGAGCAACCTGCAGAACAGGCAAGCTGCAGTGTACGGAGTTCGTTATCCGCAGCAGGCAAAGTCTCAGTTGCACTCCGCCGGAATTGAGTATCGCGGCTATCTTCCAAATCTTTCAGCGCCCAACGTATATTCCCAATGCGCTCTCACGCTTCATATTCCCCGCCGCTTTTACCATTCGCATGCGGTGTTCCGGTCGTCTGCTCGCCGTGGGAGGATCACGAGCAGCTTTTCAAGCCGAACGAAGATTTCATCTGCGTTCCCAACGGACGCGTAATGAAAGCAGAAATCGCCCATTTGCTGCGCGATGATGCGGCACGCGGGCAACTCTCCAAGTCCGCCCTCGAGACCATTCAGCAGCGGCACACTTGCCGCCATCGTGCTATCCAATTTCAGGACATTTGTCAGGAGCTAGGGAAATGAGGACTGGAAAGATCAGCGTTGGAGAAACGAGCCTCAGAACAAAGAACATCTTCGTTTTTGGCTCCAGCCTGACCTCTACCTATTGGAACGGCGCCGCAACCTACTATCGCGGAATTTACAAATACCTACATCGCCTCGGATATCGCATCATTTTTGCCGAGCCCGCCATCTACTCGCGTCAAGATCATCGAGATAGTTCCAACATTGATTACGCTGAAGTCCGGGTTTATCAATCGCCCAACGACATTCCCAAGTTAATTAACGAAGCGGCGCACGCACAAATCGTCATTAAGCACAGCGGGGTTGGCGCGGACGATGAACGACTCGAGAGAGAAGTCCTCACTTGCCGCTCACCTGAAACCAAAGTCATTTTTTGGGACGTGGACGCGCCCGCAACACTGGCCCGAGTTGAAGCCAACCTATCAGATCCGTTCCGCGGCCTAGTTCCGCAATATGACACCGTGTTCACGTATGGCGGCGGGCCGACTGTTGTGGCGCATTACGATCGTCTCGGAGCACGGCTTTGTGTGCCAATCTACAACGGGCTCGATCCCGAGACTCATCATCCCGTTCCTCCCAGCCCGGGACTCGCCTGCGATCTTGCATTTGTTGGACATCGCCTCCCCGATCGGGAAGCGCGAGTTGAAGAGTTTTTCCTCCGTGCCGCCTCGCAGGCGCCGGATTTATCTTTCGTTCTGGGCGGAGAAGGTTGGGGTGAAAAGAAGTTACCAAGCAATGTCCGCTGGATCGGGCATGTTGGCAGCGACCGTCACAACTTTGTAAATTGCTCGGCTCGGATGGTCCTCAACATCAATCGTGATTCGATGGCGAAAACCGGCTTCTCTCCCCCCACTCGAATTTTCGAGGCTGCGGGAGCGGGGGTCTGTCTGATTACAGACGCGTGGGAAGGCATTGAAAGGTTCTTCGCTCCGGAAGCCGAAATCCTGATTGCGCGATCGGCTCGCGATATCGTCAATCATTTGAAGCGCCTTTCCGCTGCCGAGGCCTCGAATATCGGTTCCGCCATGCTCAAGCGAGCACTGAGTGAACACACATACGAAACGCGCGCACGTGAGGTCCACGCCGCATTACAGACGCTGTTCTCGGAGGAAACCAGTAGCCGATTTCAGCCAGATGCTGTCGGCTACAAGCTGTCGCAAGTACCAGTCTGAGGAGTCGCCATTTGAAAATCGTCGTCTTCGGTCTCTCGATCACATCTTCATGGGGAAACGGTCATGCCACTACGTACCGCGCGCTGCTGGCCGCACTGCAGAAACGCGGGCACCAGATCGTATTCTTTGAGAAAAACGAAGAGTGGTATGCCTCAAACCGCGACATGCCTTGCCCTGAATTCTGTCAGGTCCGCCTATTTGATCACTGGCGTTCTGCGCTTCCCGCCATTCGGCAGGAGATTGAAGACTGTGACGTCGCAATTGTTGGCTCGTATTTTCCTGAAGGGATTCGCGTCACCGATGAGCTGGCGAATTCAAAAGTGCCAATCAAAGTTTTCTACGATATTGATACCCCAATCACGTTAAGTAAGCTCCGTGCCGGTGGCGCGGAATATCTCCAGCCCCGACAAGTCAGACACTTCGATCTCTACCTGAGCTTCACTGGGGGGCCAATCCTGAATCAAATTAAGCAGGAATTCCATGCCCCTCGCGCCCTACCGTTCTATTGCAGTTTCGAACCGCAGAAATATCGCCCTCGCGGCGTGTACCGCCGATATCAATGCGATCTCAGCTACATGGGTACCTACGCGGCCGATCGCCAACCAAAGTTGGATGAACTCTTCATCGCGCCTGCCCTGAATGCTCCCAATCGCAGATTCCTTCTTGCCGGGCCGCAGTATCCGTCGAAGATCAAATGGCCGCGAAATGTGCGGCGAATCAAGCACCTGTCCCCGCGATGGCATCCGCATTTCTATTCGTCTTCGCGACTGACATTGAACGTAACTCGCCAGGCAATGGCGGAATGGGGCTTCTCTCCTTCCGTCCGGCTTTTCGAAGCAGCTGCCTGCGCCTGTCCGATTATTTCCGATACCTGGCCAGGTCTCGACAGCATCCTGAAAACAGGAGAAGAAGTCCTGGTTGCAGAAAGCAGTAGCGAAATTATTTTTATCCTGCGCGACACTGATGACCTCCAGCTACAAAGGATCGGCCAGCTCGCTCGTGAACGTGTGCTGGTGGAACATAGCTCCAGTCGCCGGGCTGAGGAGTTCGAGCAGCATGTCTCGTCGGTCTCCGCTGGCAAAAGCCGCTTGCCCTCGCAGATTTTGCTCGCCGCCTCAACTTCCGCGGCATTCCCCGGAGGATCGGCGCAGCCTATTTCTTGACCCCCGCATCTCACTGCTGGATGCGCAACAGCTTGCTGCAATTTACACAAGGAGTCTCCCATGCCATCAAAATCCTCATCACGAACATTGATTGATCACGACGAAATCCAGCGCTGGGCTGAGGAGCGCGGCGGTAAGCCTGCGGCAGTCCGAAATACCTCTGGCGAAGAAGGCATCGGCATCATTCGTCTCGACTTTCCGGGCTACAGCGGCGGTGACTCTCTGGAAGAAATCGAATGGGAAGAGTGGTTTGAGAAGTTCGACGACAACAACTTGGCATTGGTCGTTCAGGAAAAGATGGCCAATGGACAAAAGAGTAATTTCAATAAGTTGGTGAACCGCGAGAACGTCGAGGTCTCCTCCGAAGAAGAATCGGACGAACGCAGCAGCACAACTGAACGCAGTGGACGCCCGAAATCAGCAAAGCGGACCAACTCAAGCTCGAAGAAGGCGTCGCCGCGCGAAGGCGGCGAGCGAGAGCCGAAGCGGCGTATCTCCGGCCATGAGGGCCGTAGCACAAAGAGCTCTGG
>QHZV01000215.1:16452-23844 GCA_003224785.1 Acidobacteriota bacterium | reverse complement strand
TACGCGCGGTCTAAGCGTGCCTTCTCAGCACGATTTTGCGTCGCAGCACTGGCCATCTTGCAGTACGCCATTCTGAAGACGCTGTAAGCCAACACAAATTGCGGAAGGCGGGCGTTCGGACCATCTCCTGCGCGCTCGCGATACTTCTCGACAAAATGCGTCTCCGCGTCTCCGCTCAAGGCCCATTCCACAATCGTTCCCGCCAGGTCCCACGCGATGTCAGTGGGTCCCGGAAAAAAGTGATCATCGCCGTGCGACGAGGCATCAACCTTTAGAACTCTACCGTCTGATCCTTGAATCCATTCATGAGGCTGCATTCGCCCGTCTGCGATGATTGGAGTCGCCGTCCGAAGGCTTGCAATGGCGAGATTCGCCTCTGCGCCAAACTCCTGCAAGAAGTTGAAATTCGCCATTTGCTCCAGTAGATCTCCGCTGTCGTCATCGGTTCGGAACGCGCTCGCACGGAACGCGCAATACTCGGCGATACGGTCCAACATCTCTGCTGACGCATAAGGTCGGTCCAGTGGAGTTCCAGGGACAAACTCGTAAGCCGTCATCCCATTACCTGCATGTTCCGTTTTCGGCCCGAAACCGCTTTTCCAGATTGCGTTCGAGCGTTCACGCACCCGTTCCCCAGAATCGCCAAGACCGTCAAACTTGAAAACGTACCCTCCATCGGGAGCAAGAAATTTCACTCGCTCCATTTCTGGCCAGCACGGCGGCCACTCGCTTCCAGGCGCGAGCAACGTTTCTCTCCAGGCGCCCCCGTGTAGCACAGTCATTCCGCCGTATTGCTGCCAGATCCGCGACGACGCTTTCAACCATCGAAACTGTTTCCAGCGTCGTGCCGCGTTGGTCGTACAAAGCCGCCCCGGATCTACTTCTCGCGTTCCCATCAGCATGATGCGATCGCAATCTATGCCGGAACGCACCAGCGCCTCCGCCACCGATACGAATGACGACCCGCTTAATCCAGGCCCCTCATCAACCACTAGAAAACTTGATCCGTGCTGCTTTTTTTGCTTGAGCCAATCGGCCTGCGACTCCGTGAATTGTGTGCTGCGATCGTACGGATGGCCTGCCGGGCGAACTGTGATCCGCGTGGCGGGTGTCCCATGTTTTCTGAGAGCGGCAACTGCCATCGCACTCAGCACAGTACCGATACTCCGAATTCCAATCACCGCGACGGACGAGCCATGCGACTCAGCACCGGCCGCAGCCGCAAAATCCATGGGATGAAGCGCATAGTAAGCGAACCCTTCGAAGCGAGAAACTCTCACCAACTCAGGCAATCCTATCGCCACCTTTCGAAGCAAGTCTGAAAGATCCGCGCGGGCCTCCTCCAACTCGCCGATAAGCGCCATGGCAAGCGCATCCGTTAGCGACCGCGCCGTATCATCGGCAGATCCGGAGTCCGCGATAACGCACTCCGCCTGCCCCGCAAGCAGCAGCGCATTCAACATCGCTTCACGGTCGTTGCCCCGTGCTGTTTTATCCACCGCGTCAATCAAGCGCTCACCTAACTTTCGCCCGGTGATCTGGCTCGCGTTATCTCGAAAGACGAGGAGGTTCGTACCCCCCATACCGTATCTCCGCTCAGGCCGCCGACACTTGGATGCCATCTCCCTAGCGTTGGCGTACCCGAACAGGTCATGTGATGTGCAGGGATTGCCCGATATCAGAGGGCCCGAACCCGCTCTATTGTTGGGAAAAGCCCAATTTTCGGAGTTACTGATGTCGGACCTTCTCCCCCGAATCGGCGTATTTTCCTCCTGTGTATTGCTGTCTGCATCCCTCGCGATCGCGCAGGGAATAACTAGCTCAACTGCATCAACACCAGCGAAACCTTCTCCTAGCGTCCACGCCGATGACGCCAAATTCCTGAAGGAAGCCGCTGAAGGCGGAATGGCCACTAGGACAGCTCGCAGTACAAAAGGCCGCGAGCCCTCAGGTGAAGGAATTTGGCAAGCGCATGGTGGAGGACCACAGTAAAGCGAATGATCAAGTTCATGAGTTGGCACTGCAAAAGAGTATCCGTCTGCCAAAACGGCCAAGCTCAAAGCTTGCGGCTGCAAAAGCACAGCTCGAAAAACTCTCTGGAGATCAATTCGACCGGGCATACATGGCCGACATGGTCGCAGACCACAAGAAGGATGTTGCCGATTTTCAACGTGAAAGCTCCGCTGCTCACGATCCCGCCGTTAAAACATTTGCGACGCAAATCTTGCCCACACTCCAAGACCATCTGAAACAGGCGCAGAGCATCGCACCCGCGCAGTAGGTTTTACTTTTCTTCCCGTCCTTTGCGGCTCTTCTTTGCGGTTAAAGGCTTTGTTTCGCGGCAACCTTCAATCATTTATTCTGTTCATAGCACATCAAGCCCATCCGCAATCCCAAACAAAGCCAAGAGCTAGGAGCTAACAGCTGAAGCTGTTTTTATGAAAACTGGAATCATCGGTCTGCCGCAAGTCGGCAAAACATCTCTATTTCGGATTCTCACCAAGGCGCACGTATCGGCTTCCACGAACCCTCGCGATGCTCATGTCGGAGTCGCCAAGGTTCCCGACGATCGCCTCGACCGGCTGGCCGCTCAGTACAATCCGAAAAAACTGACTCACGCCTCGGTTGAATATGTTGACCTCGGCGCAATCGGCCAGGATGCCCTCAAAGAATCCGGCTATCTCGGCCACCTTCGCCAGGTGGACGCGATCGCTCACGTCGTCCGCGCCTTTGAAGACGATTCCATACCTCATGCCGGCCCAATCGATCCGTTGCGCGACATCAAGAATGTCGAATTCGATCTCATGATCAGCGACCTTGGCCAGATTGAAAAACGTCTGGAGCGCGTAGAAAAAGATTTGAAGAAGATGCGCTCCGCCGATCTCGAAAAGGAATTTGAGTTACTCAAGCGCGCCAAGACCCATCTCGAAACCGAGCGCCCCTTGCGTGAACTCGAAATGACTCCCGAAGACAAGAAACGTTTCCGCGGCTTCATGTTTCTCAGCGAGAAACCGATTCTCTATGTGCTCAACATCAGCGAGAGCACAGAGTTGGGCAAAGATTTAGAAGCTGCAATAACTAAGTACGGCCTGGCTCAAATTATTGGTGATGGTGGGGGGGCGGGCGTCCCCGCCCGTGCGGGAAGCGCGACGCATGGAAGCAACACCTCTGCCACCGCCATCTGCGGCAAAGTCGAAGCCGAACTCGCCGAAATGCCCGACGCCGATGCCGCCGAATTCCTCTCCAGCTATGGCCTCACCGAGAGCGGCCTCACGCGCCTGATTCGCACCACGTACGCCCTACTCGGCCTGATTTCTTTCTTCACCATCGGTGAAGACGAGTGCCGCGCCTGGACCATCCCTGCTCACACCCGCGCCCAACAGGCCGCCGGAGCCATTCATTCCGATCTGGAAAAACACTTCATCCGCGCCGAAACCATTCTATGGGACCACCTACTCGAAGCCGGCTCCGAAGCCAACGCCCGCGCCAAAGGCATCCTCCGCCTCGAAGGCAAAGACTATATCGTGCAAGACGGG
This sequence comes from Acidobacteriota bacterium, assembly GCA_003224785.1. Taxonomy (GTDB): domain Bacteria; phylum Acidobacteriota; class Terriglobia; order Terriglobales; family Acidobacteriaceae; genus Gp1-AA145. The sequence goes on along the minus strand of QHZV01000215.1, from coordinate 20,308 downwards.
GACGTGCTGCACATCAGGCACTCGGGGTGAATGCAAAATTGCGCTACACTGTCGTTTTCGGCGGGCAACAGTATCACGAAGTTCTGGTTGCTATCAGGCGTCGTTTCCCGAAATGTTGGTGAATCCCAGTCGCGTAGCGACGAAATCTAAATAGCCCAGCACGTAAGTGCTGGGAACGCTTACGATCAAGACCGAGTCCCCAACGGGGACGGCACATCAATTCCCAATTTGAAACGGAACCAAATATTTGTTGGCATTTTTTGCTATCAAAGCGGCTATCGAATGATCGAAAATACTCCCCATGTCCCACACCTATAGCGCCAACTATTTCCACTGCATCTTCTCCGCGAAAGAACGGAAAAGCACGATCCCGGATGAACTGCAAACCAAGCTGTGGGCCTATATGGCAGGCATCGCCCGAAATCTTGGAATCGTCGCGGTCGCGATTGGTGGCACCTCAAACCACGCGCACCTGCTGCTTGCGCTCAAACCGAATATGGCGGTTGCCGAGGCGATTCAGAAACTGAAGGCGAATTCCTCGAGATGGATGGGCGAACAGAGTTTGTCATTCGAATGGCAGAAAGGATATGCAGCGTTGAGTGTGAGCCCGTCACTTGTTGTAAATGTGCGGTCTTATGTTCTCAATCAGCAGGAGCATCATCGAAAGCGAACCTTCGAAGAAGAATTCGTGACATTATTGGGGAAGGCTGGAATCACACACGACTCGGCCCGTATCTTCGCCGCCTGATTGTGCCGTCCCTTGCGGGGACTCGGGCTGTATCCCTGCTTTCCCAGCACTCACGTGCTGGGCTAGTCAGATTTCGTCGCTGCGCGACTGGGGCTCGATCCGGAAGGTTACTTGAATGTTGAGACAGGCACCTGCAAGCGCTCCAGTACCATCGGCCCGAGCTGCGAAACCGAGCCCGCCCCCAGCGTCAGAATCATGTCGCCTTCGGTCGCACTCGCTGTTGCGGAGTTCACAGCATCTTCAAACGAAGCTACATATGTTGTCCTGCCCGCCAGAGCCTCCCCCGTAATCCCCTCAATCGGCTGCTCACTTGCGGGATAAATATCCAGCACAATCAGGGAATCGGCATCCGAGAATGCGGTCGCGAATTCGTCCATTAGGTCGCGTGTGCGTGTGTAACGATGCGGCTGAAAGATGACATGGATCTTGCGGTATCCACATTGCCGCGCCGCGGCGAGAGTGGCGCGAATTTCTGTCGGATGATGCCCGTAATCGTCAATCACGGCCACGCCAGCTGCGTTGCCGCGAACTTGAAAACGCCGATCCACACCGCGAAAGTTTTCGAGGGCCTCCTGAATGTTCGGCACGGGAATGTCGAGCCCGATGCCGACCGCAATCGCTGCCGTCGCATTCAGCACGTTGTGCACTCCGGGAACGTGAAGGCGAAATTCGCCGAGATCGCTGCCACGATACTGGACGGCAAAACAACTAATTTGTGGGGGCACGGGTGTCCCCGCCCGTGCAGAGCGCCCTGATGAAGATTCATCGTCCCTGAGTGCCGGGCGAGGACGCCCCGCACCCCGTCCACCCTTCTTCAAGTTGACCTGAAAATCCGATCCCTTCCTGGTCCCATAACTCACCATTCTTCTTCGAATCTTCGGAAACAGCCGTCGCAACATCGGATCGTCGTTGCACGCGACCACGATCCCATAGAACGGCACACGGTCCATGAAGTCCAGAAACGCGCGCTTAATGTCGTGCATGCTGCGATAGCAATCCATGTGCTCGCGATCAATGTTGGTGACGACGGCGAGGATCGGAGACAGCTTTAAAAACGACCGGTCGCTTTCATCTGCTTCGGCATTGCATCCACGCGCCCGCCAACCACCACGGTAGGATCAAGGCCGCCCGCCGCCAGCACCGCCGCGACCATCGAAGTAGTCGTCGTCTTTCCATGCATGCCGGCGATCGCGATCCCATATTTCAGCCGCATCAACTCTGCCAGCATCTCGGCCCGCTGAATCACCGGGACATGCAGCCGCCGCGCCTCTTCTACTTCAGGATTTCCGGCATTGATAGCCGAACTGGTAACCACGACCTCAGCGCCGGCAATGTTCGTTGCGGTGTGTCCTTCAAAGACCGTGGCGCCCAAGCCATGCAGGTGATCGGTAACAGAAGACCGCTTCAGGTCAGAGCCCGAGATTTTATAGCCGAGATTCAGCAACACCTCGGCGATGCCACTCATGCCGATCCCGCCGATCCCCACGAAATGGATTCGTTGTATTTTGGCAAACATAAATAGCTGCTAGCTCTTAGCTGATCCCCGCGATCTTCGCCGCTAATTCCGCAATATCTTTTGCCGCCTCAGGATGCGACATTGCCCGCGCTGCTTCACTCATTTTCGCAAGTCTCCCCGGATCTGCCAGCAGCGCGCAAATCGTATCCACCAGCCAGACTTCATCGAGCCTCGTTTCCTCGATCACCACCGCCGCGCCCGCGCTTTCCATTGCTTCAGCGTTCCGTCTTTGATGATCATCCGCCGCCAGCGGAAACGGCACAAAAACCGCCGGCTTCCCTGCTGCTGCAATTTCCGCAACGGTGCTCGCTCCCGAACGGCACAATATTAAATCTGCGCGGGCAAAAAACGCCGGCATGTCATCAATGAATTTGTGAAGTAGTCGCGCTCTCCTGTCTGGTGGATCACACGCAGTCCCGGGACTCGGCCCACCAGAGGACCGATCGCCTGACTCACAGCCTGATTAATCGCTCGCGCTCCCTGGCTGCCGCCGAACACGAGCAGAGTCGGCGAGGCCTGTACATAAGGCTTTCGAGGAATCTGAAAAAATGCCGGCCGCACCGGTACCCCAGTCACGACCGCATTGCGGAACCGCTCAGCAGTTTCTTCGAAATGGACCGCGGCAGCAGAGACGAATCGCGCGACTATGCGATTCGCGAATCCCGGAACAAGGTTCGGCTCAAAAGCCAACGTAGGAATCCGTTTGCGAATTGCCGCAAGCATTGCCGGACCCGACGCATATCCACCTACGCCAATCACCACATCTGGCCGAAACTCATTCAGTAATCGACCCGCCGAAAATACCGCGGGAGGCAAATCAAACAGTGTCTTCACGCGAGTAGCGAGGCTCACCCGATTCAGCGCGCCAACTTTCACGAGTTCAAGTGGGAATCCTGCAGCCGGAACCAGGCGATTTTCAAGCCCGCGGGCGGTCCCAATGAACAGCACTTCAGCCTGATATCGCCTCTGCAATTCTTGCGCGATAGCGATAGCCGGGATCACGTGCCCACCCGTGCCTCCGCCCGCAAGAATGGCCTTCATGCAGTGACTATAAACTACATGGGATGGCACTCTGGACTCTCAAATCCTAAGCGCCTGGTGCAACTCTACTCAGCCTGCTTGCTGATATTCAACAGCACGCCCACACAACCGAGAGTTATGAACAGCGACGATCCGCCGTAGGAGATCAGTGGAAGAGGAATGCCCTTGGTCGGCATCAACCCCAGCACCACACTGATATTGATGAACGCCTGCACCACCACCATGCTCGTGATTCCAACCACCAGGAAACGTCCGAACATGTCTTGCGTGCGCAATGCTGTCCGAATGCCTCGCCACAGAAAAATTGCAAAGAGGGCAACCACTATCAGGCATCCGACCAGCCCGAGTTCCTCCCCAAGCACCGAGAAGATGAAATCCGTGTGCGGTTCCGGCAAGTAAAACAATTTTTCCTTGCCTTCCATTAAGCCAACTCCGGTCAGGCCGCCGGTCGAAACCGCTATCAGCGATTGAATAATGTGGAAGCCCTTCCCTTGCGGATCGGAATACGGATCCAGGAAAGCAAGAATCCGGTCTCGCAGGTAGGCGACACG
>QHZV01000215.1:6281-16361 GCA_003224785.1 Acidobacteriota bacterium | reverse complement strand
GAATGCACATCGTAATCGCAGCACACGCGATCGCAGTGCCCAGGTCAGGCTGAAAAACGATCAGTCCGATGAAGACCAGTGTCGGCAGCACACAGGGAACCAGCGTATTCCGCCAATCGTTCATGGACTTCGCGCGGTTCTCCAGAAAGAACGCGAGAAAAAGAATCAGCACCGGTTTTGCCAATTCGGAAGGCTGAAATGAAAACCCGCCAAAGTGGATCCAGCGATGCGTGTTATGAGCTCGATCAAGGAAGAACACGGAAATCAACATCAGCGTCGTAAGTCCCAAAAGCGAGAACACCACTGCCGGATGCTTCAGCCGTTTGTAATCAATCTTCATGGCGGCAAGCATCGCGATGAAGCCGGCCACGGCCCATCCAATTTGCCGCAGCAGGAAGAAGTATCCGGAGTGATACCGCTCTTTTGCGATCACCGCCGACGCGCTGAACACCATCACCAATCCCACAAAGACCAGCAACAATGTGACGACAAACAGCCATCGGTCAACGCTGACGCGCTTCGCCATAACGAATCATTTCACCACGAGCACACAAAGCCTCGGGGCAACATTGTGGATTTTCACCGAAAAGAAGATAACTATTCTGGTTCATCCCTGCAGATGTGGGCTATGGCGCGCTGCATGGGAGTCCGCGCACCAACTCTTTGAACACGCGTCCCCGGTGCTCGTAGTTTTCAAACTGATCAAAACTTGCGCACGCCGGAGCCAGCAAGACCACCTCACCCGCTTGTGCCGAGTTTGCAGCTTGCTTTACCGCAGCTTCGAGCGTCGCTGCTGAAACTACCTGAACGGCATCTTTAATCTGAGACTCTATCTTCTGCGCCGCTGCTCCGATCGTGTAAACGCGCTTCACTCGCTGCCGTAACAGGTCATATAAAACGGTGTAATCGCTGCCCTTGTCTTTCCCGCCGAGGATCAGGTGCACACCTGACGGAAAAGATTCGAGTGCCTTGATGGTCGCATCCACATTCGTGGCTTTCGAATCGTTGTAATACTCCACGCCACGCACGGTTGCCACGTATTCGAGCCGGTGTTCGACCGCCTTAAAGTCCCGCACAGCGGTGCGAATTTTTGCACGGTCGCAACTCAACAAAGCCCCGCAGCAAATCGCCGCCAATACATTTTCCAGATTATGCGCACCTTTAAGCGGAATCTCACCGATCGCCATAATCCCTTCATCCGATCCTTCGCGGCGAAACACGATTTCTCCTTTGCGCGCGAACGCTCCCTGCTCCACCTCTTGTTTGCGGCTGAACCAGAGGACCTTGGCTTGAGTGCGCGTTCCAAGTTCAACGCAAGCAGGATCATCGGCATTCAACACGGCAAAATCGTCGGTCTGCTGATTTTCAAAAATGCGGGCTTTCGCATTCACGTAAGCCTCAAACGTCCGATGGCGATCCAGATGATCGGGCGTCACGTTCAGCACCACGGCAATTTTCGGCCGAAAGCTACGAATCGTTTCCAGCTGAAAGCTGGAGACTTCGAGCACGGTAATCGTCTGGGGCACGGCTTTGTCCACCAGCGAAATCGCTGGCGTGCCAATGTTTCCGCCTACCAGAGTCTTCAAGTCGCAGGCCGCAAGAACTTCGCCAGTCAACGTAGTCGTCGTGGTCTTGCCATTCGAGCCTGTAATTGCGACGATCTTTCCCTGAAGAAATTCCGACGCTAGCTCAATCTCGCCGATCACCAACTGCCCTAACGCCCTTGCCTGCCTAATCGGCTCCGCATCAGCGGGAACACCGGGACTCACCACGATCAAATCTTGATTCTGAAAAGTGCGCTCACCGTGGCCTCCAGTTTCCACAGTGATTCCCTTGTCGAGCAGCGCAGGAATTTCCTCAGTGAGTTGGTCTTCCGACTTGGAGTCAGAAACCGTTACCCGCGCCCCGCGGGACTTCAGAAACAGCGCAGAAGCAACGCCCGAGCGGCCAAGCCCGACCACAAGCACGCGTTTGCCGTTGAGTTCCATGCAAGTCATTTTCACCACAGGGACACAGGACCACAGAGAAAACAATTCTAGAGTTTTGCTTTCCGTGTGTCTCTGTGTCCCTGTGGTGAATAGCTTTGATGTGAATTATCGCAGCTTCAGCGTAGTCAGCGCGAACAGCGCAAACACTAGCGAGGCAATCCAGAAGCGCACAATGATCTTGGACTCCGACCATCCCATCAACTCAAAATGATGGTGAATCGGAGCCATTTTGAAAATTCGCTTCTTGCGCAGCTTGTAGGACCCTACCTGCAGAATGACTGACAAAGCCTCAATGACAAACACTCCCCCGATGAATGGTAGTAGCAGCTCCTGTTTAATGACGACGGCAACCGTCCCAATTGCGCCCCCCAGCGCGAGCGAGCCTACGTCACCCATAAAAACTTCAGCGGGATGTGCGTTATACCAAAGGAAGCCTATGGCCGCCCCAACCATAGCGCCACAAAAAATCGTCAGCTCTCCGACCTGCGATATTCGCGGCAGCTCCAAGTAAGTAGAGAGCGTGGCGTGCCCGCTCACATACGTCAGCACCGTCAAAGCCCCCGCAGCAATCAGCGTGCACCCAATCGCCAGCCCGTCGAGACCGTCCGTTAGGTTCACCGCATTGCTCGCACCAACTATGATCAGCACGACAAATGCAATGAAGGGCAGAAATGCAATTGGCCACAGACTCGGATTATGCACCAGGCGGTCAATTACCAGGTCAGGATGAAATTGTTTGAAGAACGGCACCACCAGTCGGGTTGAATACATTCCACGATTTTGCATTGCGATCAGCGCAACCGCGATCAGCACACTGGTCACGACCTGCAGCCCGAACTTCGCACGCGACGTCAATCCCAGGTTCCGCTTGTTCACCACTTTCAGATAGTCGTCAGCGAATCCAATCGCTGCGAACGTCGCCGTCGAATGTGGGGACAATAATTGAAATCGCACTCAGGACCCCACCCATCGTCGGCGTCCCAGCTTTTCTCTGGTGCGCCTTAGGGCCCTCTTCCCGAATGTATTGTCCAATCTGAAATTCGCGAAGCCGTTCAATTACCAGCGGCCCGATAATCAAGCCTGTGAACATCGCCGTCAGGCTGGCGAACGCGGTGCGGAACGTAAGATAGCGGAAGATCCGAAACGGCGGAAAGTAGTGGAACAATTTTTCGTACAGCAGCCAGTAAAGCAATCCGCCTCCAGGTTATTAGTTCGTTGTAGATCGTCGGTCAGTGGTTTAAACAGAAAACCGCAGATCTTCTCATCGCTCTTTCCTTGAGAGCTGAGAACTGACAGCTGATAGCTTTTCGAGCGCTTTCTCCAGCTTCACCCCTCGCGATGCCTTCAACAAGATGGCATCTCCATCGGCTCCTTCTGGTGCAACGAAGAACTCAGTGGCTATCCCCGCTTGCTTTGCGGACTCCACCATGGCCTGAGCCAGGCCTTGGACGCCAATCAGAACGTCAATCTTCTTTGCGGCAATGTATTCGCCCGCGTTGCGATGCATCTCTTCGCCTTTCGGCCCAAGTTCCAGCATTTCGCCGCCCACTACGATTCTGCGTTTCGCCGGCATTTCAGCCAACGCGTCCACCATTGCCGCCAGGGCTTTCGGATTGGAATTGTAGCAATCATTGATTACGGTAATGTTGCCAATGCGGACAACCTGCCCTCGCTTATCCGCAGGCGAAAGCCTTGCCAATGCGGCACTTGAGTCCGCCAACGCCACTCCATGCTCCAGTCCGACCGCAATCGCAGCCAGCGCGTTATATGCATTGTGCTTTCCAACTAACGGCAGCGTGACCCGCTCGCGCCTGTCTCCAACAACTACATCGAATACTGATCCGGCTTCTCCCGCGGATTCCCACTTCTCCGCACGCACTGTGCACGTTGGTGCGAAGCCATAGGAGATCACCTTGCCTTTGAACTCGCGCCCAAACTGTGAAACGTACTCATCGTCTCCGTTCAGCACGGCCGTGCCATCAGCCGGAAGAGATTCCACCAATTCGTACTTGGCCCGCGCAATCTCTGCGATCGAACTGAAGAATTCAAGATGCACAGGCGCCACATTGGTCACCACGCCTGTGTTCGGTTGCGCAATCTGCGCCAGTGCCGTGATCTCGCCCAAGTGCGACATGCCAAGCTCCACCACGGCAATATCATGCTCTGGTTCCAGCTTCAGCAAAATAAGCGGCAAGCCGAAATGATTGTTGAAATTTCCCTCGGATTTATGCACGCGAAAACGCGTCGCAATGGACGCGCCCACAAATTCCGCACGGACTTGGCGACCAGCTGCAACGCTTCCAGCGTGTCCTCAACCACAATTAATTTTGATTGTTGGGCGGCGGTCGTCCTGGCCTGCCACTCTGCGGAGGACAACCGCTCTCTCCCCACCACCGCACCGACCGCTCCCTTTTCTATTGCCTGCGCCACAAAATCGTGGCCATCCATTTTTTCGCCCTTGGCCGCGAAAAAAAGTTCGCCAGGATGGATCGTCCGCGAATCAATCGAATAGCCAATCGCAATCGCATTGGGATCAAACTTGTCCGCCTGTGAGCCAGTGATTTCCGCGATGCGGCTAAGTGATAACTTCATGCCCAGCTCTCCGCTGCGGATTCGTATCCCAACTCGCGCAGGGCCTCCGCGGCGACGTGGCGGTCATCAAAGGGAATTGTTTCCGTACGCAGAGTCTGCATCCGCTCGTGTCCTTTGCCGGCTATAAGCACGATGTCTCCTCGTCTGGCTTCGCTAAGTGCAAGGTGAATCGCCGCACCGCGATCCGGCTCAATCTTGTGTTTAGTGCCCGAGCGCTGCAATCCGACGACCGCATCATTAATAATCGCTAGCGGATCTTCGCTCCGTGGATTGTCCGACGTCAGCACCACGAAGTCGCTTCCTTTTCCTGCCGCCTCGCCCATCAAAGGCCGCTTGTTCCGGTCTCTATCTCCGCCGCAGCCAAATACGGTGATTACTCGCCCGTTCGCCGGCTTCACAAACTCGCGCGCAAGCGACGTCAGGTTCCGTAGAGCGTCATCAGTGTGTGCGTAATCCACCACAACTGTGAACGGCTGCCCACAATCCACGCGCTCAAAACGTCCAGGAACACAAGCCAAGTCACCGATTCCCGCTCTGATAGCCTCAGCATTGCAATCTCGTGACCATGCCGCCGCGCTTGCCGCCAGAATGTTATAGACGTTTACTCTTCCAATGAGCGGGGACCTCACAGCAATCGTCTTATGCGGCGTCACCAAATCAAAGCTCGTACTGTACGTAATCACCTTTGTGCCTTGTTCTTTACAGAAGTCCAGCAATTGCCGACCGCTTTCATCATCTGTGTTCAGTACGGCAACCCGCGGCCATCCAGCCAGGGTGCGAGCAAACAATATTCGCTTCGCCGAAAAATACTCATTCATGGTCTCGTGATAGTCGAGATGGTCGCGGGTCAAATTCGTGAATACTGCCACATCAAAAGTGATGCCGAACGTTCGCTGCTGCACCAACGCATGCGACGACACCTCCATCGCAACTTCGCTCGCCCCATTTTCAACTGCATCGCGAAACAATCTCTGCAATTCGAGTGGCTCTGGTGTCGTATGTGGCGCGGCTAGCACCTTGCCGGCAACGTGGTACTCAATCGTTCCAAGCAAACTTGTCTTACGACCTGCCGCTTGCAAAATTGATTCCAGCAGAAACGCCGTCGTGCTCTTGCCATTGGTCCCCGTAATTCCCGTGATGGCGAGCTTTTCCGCCGGCCGTCCATAGAAATTCGCGCTCAGCGCTGCGAGTGCTCGCCGTCCGTGTGCCACTTTTGCCCATGCAACGTTAGGGGGTGCTACGTCCGAATCCGTGACCACCGTCACCGCGCCAGCTGCAATCGCCTGCTCCACGAACCGGTTACCATCGCTGGATTCGCCCCGCATCGCAACGAATACATTCCCTGGCTTCACCCAGCGAGAGTCATATTCGATGCCCGTGAGATTGTATTAGAAAGTGGTAAACAGGCTGAGACGCATGCACCACCGAGGTGACGCGTTTGTAACTTATTACGACGTCAGATCGCCCGATCACCTTATTCACCGATTTTTGCCTGCCTCCGTGGTGGGCGCAGCGGCTCCTGGATTAAGATATCCACCCATGCGCCTCTGGCTCTCTCGCGGCAGCAGCATCAGCGTTCGCGAGCAATTAGTCACTCAGGTCGTCCTCAGTATCCTGAGCGGCGATCTCAAACCTGCTCAACGCCTGCCCAGCACCCGTGAACTGGCCCGGCGTTTTCATGTCCATCCCAACACAGTCAGCGCAGGATATCGGCAGCTGGAGCACGACAGTTGGGTCGAATTCCGCAAGGGCAGCGGTGTTTACGTGAGGCCGCAGAGATCCCACACTTCCGCGCCAACTCTGGTTATCGACAAGTTGATTGCCGACTTCTTTCTAGCGGCCCGAAAACTTGACACTCCGCTCGCTGTGGTCCGTGAGCGCATGCGGCAATGGCTTGAGTTGCAACCTCCAGATCAGTTTCTGCTCATTGAGCCAGACCAGGAACTCGCGAGCATTGCCGTTGTGGAGATGAACCAATGCGTCACTTTGCCCGTGCAGACTTGCGCTCCTGAGCGCTGTACGGACAGCGCCCTCCAAGGCTCAATACCGCTTGTGTTCTCCATCAAGAGTAAGGCAGTGAGTGATCTGATACCGAAGAGTCGCGACTTCGTGACCCTACGGCTGCGCTCGGCCGCGGACTCGCTTGCTCCATATCTACCCGTACCCCCAACTGCCCTAGTTGGCATTGCCTCACGGTGGGTGCCTTTTCTTAAGACAGCCCGCACTATGCTGATCGCTGCTGGCTTCCATCCCGATTGCCTGCTTCTGCGCGACGCTTCGAAGCCCAACTGGCGGCGCGGCCTGGGCCAGACCTCTGCCGTCATCTGCGATTCGCTAACCGCCCAGAGCCTCGACGGCAAGCCCCGCGTTATCGCTTTTCCGCTGCTAGCAGAATCTTCGCTGCAGGAGCTGCAGGAATACGAACAGTTCATCCGCGGGCCTGCCTCTACCCGCCAGCAAATAAATTAAAGTTATGCGATGACGATTACTGCTTAGTTCCTTCCTCACTCTGTTTACGACTGCCGTTCTTGCGAAGTCTCCAGTTGGAGACTGTCAGTCGGTGGAAGACATACCTACAGGTTGGCAAATCACGGTAGTAACGACATTCACGTTCCCCTGCATTTTCGCGAGGGCAAGCGACAGTGAGCTGGTCTGCGGCCAACTGGATCGTCACTCGCATGTTACGGACTCGGATGAAATGCACGTGCGTCGCGGCGCAATTCGCGAAATACGAGTAGAGAAGCGCAACGGCGCGAACAGTCTGGCTGCGGCAGGGCTCGGAGGTGGAATAGGAGCAGGCTTCGGCGGCATCGCAGTCGCGGGCGCAAGGGGCCCTGCCGCCTATTTGCTGGGAACCATGGGTGCCATGATGGGTGCGCGCAAAGGAAACGATACTCATCTGTTGCGAGGAAAAGTTATCTATCGGGCGCCTGTGCCTACCGCCGGAGAAAACAATCGGTCGAGCACCGTGCAAGTATCTAACGCCCGAATCGCACCTTAATGCGGGTCCCGTTCACAACCCGCGCCCCGGCTGGCGGCGACTGGTCTTGTGCCACCCCGCTGCCCACGACCTCCAAATCGAGACCACTCGATTGCGCAAGCTCAATGGACGAACGCACTGACTTGCCACTGAAAGACGGGACCACAATTCCCCCCTGCTCCACGTCCAGGACAACGGTTCCCGAGGTCACAGCGGATGGCGACGTCGAAACCGTCTGAGACGGAGTGGGAATTGATGCTTGCTGATCGGGAACCGGAACTCGCGCACGCATTGCAGCCGGCACGATTGCGTTATTGATTGTGGGGGGAATAGCGCCTGCCTTGAGCGAAGCCGAAGAGTCTTGCCCGTTTTGGGTTGTGTAGAGACGGGCGTCTGCCCTGAGTCCCAGGAGACGAAGAGGCAATCTCCGGTGAGGCCGTCTCCGGCGCGTCGATCGTCTCTCCGGGATGATCCGGAGATCCCTCTTCCAGATCCTTGTCAGGAGTCTTTGCACGCGCGAGTAAGACCTGCCTATTCGCGGGAATCTCTACATCGTGCGGCGTATGCAAATACTCGAGCACCTGCTGCGCAATTCGGGTGAACACCGGTGCCGACACCTCCCCGCCCTGATGCAGCCCTACAGCTGAATCCAGCACCACCGCGATCGTCACCGCGGGATTATTAATCGGCGCGAAGCCGGCAAAGGTCGCGACGTATTTTGTATGTGAATACGCGTGGGTTGCCGGATCAACCTTTTGCGCGGTGCCCGTCTTGCCTGCGGAGCTATACCCGATCAGCTTAGCTTTTGTTCCGGTTCCATGCAGCACGACGCCTTGCATCATCTGCCGCATCTGCGCCGCGGTCAGCGATGAGATGATGCGATGCTCGTTTACTGGATGAAAAGCAATAGTTTGCGGCGCACTCTGCGGCTGAATCGTTGCTGCCGTAATCCTCGGCGCAACGTAAATGCCGTCATTGGCCATCGTCGAGATCAATCCTGCTAGTTGCAACGGCGTAATGCCAATTTCCTGGCCCATGGAAATAGCCGCAATGGAGACTTTCGACCACCGGCTGACCGGCTTCGTGAGTCCTCGAGTTTCGCCCGGCAGCTCGATTCCAGTAGTCTGCCCGAATCCAAATGCGCGGATGTATTTGTAGAAGCGGTCTTCGCCGAGTCGCAAGCCGATCTTGATCGAGCCTACATCGCTTGACCAGGCCAGCACATCCGAAACCGTCAGCAAGCCATGCGCTCGGCTATCACGAATTCTCATCCCGTTGTAAACGATCGAACCCATCTGGCAATCGAATACTTCGCTGGGATTGGTGACCTTTTCTTCCAATGCTCCTGAGATTGTCACCAGTTTGAAAGTTGAGCCCGGTTCGTACACGTCGCTCACGGCATGGTTCTTCAGCTTCTCCGGAGTAATCTCGCGCGAGAGGTTGGGGTTGAACGTCGGACGATTCGCCAATGCCAGAATCTCGCCGGTGCGCGGATTTTCGACGATCACAGTGCCCGCGACTGCCTTCGTCTCGTGCATCGCCTGCTCTAATTCGCGTTCCGCAATGTATTGGATTTTTTCGTCTATGGTGAGGACGACATTCTGCCCTGGCTCCGGCTGTTTCTCAACGCTTCCAAACCATTTTTTCCGTGCGTCAACCGAGATGAGCATCTGCCCGGGGCGCCCATGCAGTTGCTCTTCGTACTCGCGCTCGATCCCGCTCAGGCCGGCATCGTCCATACCGACGTAACCGAGCACCTGCGCCGCCAGTTCACTCTTTGGATAGTACCGCTTCGATTCTTTTTGGAAATAAATTCCACGCAGATTCAAAGAACGAATGCGGGCAGAAATTTCGGGATCAGGTTTTCGTGCCAGCCAGCAGAAAGTTTTGGCGGCCTCACACTTTGCCAGAAGTTCGCGTGGGTCCTGCTTCGTGATCCGCGCAACAAGGGAAATGGTGCTTGCCGGATTCGGCATCTCCGTCGGCACAGCAAACACCGAGTCCACATTGATGGACATCGCCAACTCACGCCCCTCGCGGTCGTAAATAATCCCGCGCCGGGCAGATACTTCCTCAGTTCTTTGTTGCTGATGTTGCGCACGCTGCGCGAAGTTGCCATAGCGAAAAACCTGTAGATAGACCAGGCGGGCGCAGATGGCGCTGCACCAGAGCACAAAGATTGACGCGAGGAGATATAGCCTGACGTTCGTGCTATTGCGGCCTGTGACGGACATTCTTTTCTCACATAAATATGGCGGCCGGTTAGCCGCCAAGCTCAAAACACAAAATCAAATTTGTCATTTCGAGCGTGCAGCAAATGCCGCTTGCGGAATTCGCTGCGAAATCGATAAACCTTCTGCTGCCTAGCGCGTCGAAACCACTGAAACGGGCGTCAAACTCGCCATCACCGAACTCGAACCCTCCGGCAGCGCCGTGTCCATTCGCATGACTTGTCCGGCTTGCGGCGATTGTAATCCCAACTCGCGTGCCATCCGATCAATGCGCTCAGGATCCCTCAGC
>QHZV01000215.1:1068-6216 GCA_003224785.1 Acidobacteriota bacterium | reverse complement strand
ACAAACAAAAACAGGCATCCCAGCGCCACGCCGAATTGCCGCATCTCGCGTACGCGGCGCGGATCTTCCACTTTTACTAATCGCGAATTATCAATCGCCTTGGCAAAATAAATTTCCGGCGTACCCGTCCAACACGAACGGCGACGGGACAAAGTGGCAGGTTGAGTCGCCGCGGCGGCCATGGTTAAGCCACCCCAGCGAGTTCGTAATTCGAGTTCGCCATTTCGTTCTGCGCAACCGCATACCAGTAGGCGAGTTTCGATTCCTGTTCCGGGTCGAGACAGAGGCTGGTCTCTGCGCGTTCAACCGTCGCTATCAATTCGTCAATCAAGCTTCCCTTGTACATCGTCTTTCTCCCTTGACTCTTATTCCCACCTACAGAACTTGTACTGTGTGGGGCGGGCCCTCGCCCGCCTTTCCCGGCGCGTTGCGGCACTCTATGTATCTTTCCTCTGTGCGCCTCTGTGTCCTCTGTGGTTCAAGCTTCTGAGAAGTCACAGAGCACCTAAACTCTTTCCGCGGCCCTAAGCTTTGCGCTTCTAGCCCGCGGGTTCGAAGCGATCTCGTCATCACTGGGCATCACTGGCTTTTTCGTCAGCAACTTGTACCATCGCATCTTTCACAATGCGGTCTTCCAGCGAGTGAAAGCTGATCACCACCAGCCTTCCACCCGGTTTCAGCAACTGCGGTGCTACTTCGAGCAACTTCCGCAGATCGCCTAGTTCGGAGTTTACGAATATTCGGAGAGCTTGAAAGGTCCTCGTCGCGGGATGAATTTTGCGTTCAGCCTGATTCATTGGCCGGGCCGCGGCTGAAACGACCGCTGCCAACTGCGCAGTGGTTCGTATCGGCCGCGACCGGACAATGGCTCTGGCGATTCTCCGCGACCTCCTTTCCTCACCGAATTCGTAAATCAGATCGGCAAGCTCGCGCTCGTCGAACTGGTTTACCACTTGTTCGGCGGTCGGCTCCGACATCGGATTCATCCGCATGTCCAAGGGCCCTTCCGCCTGAAAACTAAAGCCGCGCGTTGCATCAGAAAATTGCAGGCTGCTGACACCGAGGTCGGCTAAGATCCCGTCGCACGTCGTTCGTCGTTCGTCGTTCGCAAGAACAGCAAATGAACTGTGCCGCAACTCCACCGTCGGCCAGTCTGTTTCTTCGTCTTGGCCTACGACGTGCGACGTACGACGCGCGACGTTCAGCCTTTCCTCTGCAATCCCGATCGCAGCAGGATCTTTATCTACGCCAATCAAATGACCCGGTGCGCCGAGGCGTCTTGCGATTTCTAAGCTGTGCCCGCCAAGGCCCACCGTGGCGTCTATATAGGTCCCGCCACGCCGGACGGCTAAAAAGTCGATCGCTTCTTTTAAAAGAACCGGAACGTGTCCAACTTCCCCACGTCCAACCCCCTGAGGGGTTTTTATTGAACCCTCGCCCACTAGATGCCCAATTCGTCGAGCGTCTTCTCATCCTCAGGCGTAATCTTGTTTTCCTCGATGTCCCGGCGGTACTGCTCCAGATTGCGGATTTCCAGATACGTCTGGAACCCCACCACCGCAACGTCGCCCTTCAGTTGCGCCGCATCGCGAAGCAACTGTGGAAGCAGCAAGCGCCCCTGCCCATCCATCTCTACCTGCTGGCCCCAATAACCGGTCGTGCTGAGAAACTTTTTCTTCGTAGGATTGAAGGTTGGGAGAGCCGCTAGCTTCTGCTCGATCCGTTCCCACTCCTCGAAGGGATAAACTTGAGCAACCCTTCCATCCAAGCTCGTGATGTAAAATTGCTGACCGTACTTCTCGTCGAGCACTCGCTTGAATTCCGCGGGGACTTTCAGTCGCCCTTTTTCGTCCACGCGAGTTGGGTGATTGCCGCGAAACATGATCTAGACCACGTGGGGACAGCCGGCTGTGCGGGCGTCGCCCAGCGACGCCGATTGCGATAACTGAGGCAAAAACGATGACGAGTTCGGCTTTTTCAATCTCATTTGCGCTCGTTTTGGAGGTTTCAGCCTTGAAATCCACTGTCACTCCGCTTTGCTTCACTTCCAACCACGTCCGCTATTGTTTATTCCACTTTCTACCACTTTTGTCCACATCTTACGCCTAAACGCTTTAGTGTCAATACCAAACTTGTAGGTCGCAGTGACCCTAGTGGCGTCAATGTGAAAAGCTCAAGAAATTGTGGATTACTGCTTAGGCGACCACAAGCAATGGTGTTTTACGCTTTGGTTCGGGAGCACCTAAGCCCAATGAACAGAGCTGTTGAGCCTGTGGAAAAGCTTTTGGAAACTCGGGGTGGATTGTCCTTTGGGCGACCGCGCCTTCACTGTAATGTTATTTCCGCCGGATGCAGTTCCCATGGAGTTCCTACCTCAGCCGACCCGCGGTTATGCTCAAAGTCCCGGAACGCGAGCCCCAGGACCGATACCCGAAGGGCCTGCGGTAGCTCAGCCTGACTAACATCGGCGTTAGCGATGTATTGCAGCTGGCGATGTATTGCAGCTGAAGATGTATTGCAGCTGAAAATGATGCTGGGCAAGTCCGTCCGCGATCGCCTTCCGCGAAGGGCAGTACTCGCTGTCGATTGGGGTTTCCACGATTACGCGCGGAGCATTCTTATCAGGAACATCGGAAATCTCGAAGTGAACGTCGCAATCGAAGTTGATGAGCCTGGCATTCTGCAGATAGGCAGTCGTGACTTGATATAGCGTGAGTTCCCGACCAGTCCGCAGCGTGCTATCAACGGGGTCGGGGCCGAACGCCCATCCCAGTATCTGCGCCACGGTTGTTTGCACCGGTGTACTGCTAGGCAGCGGTACATGCTTTTCAGCATGCCGAAAATCCTGAGATGCCGGCGCTGCTGGAGTGCAGCTGCAGACGTCACTTCCTTCACTTCCGCCTCCACCCCCACACGATGCCATGCAGCAAAGAAACAGAACGGAAGCGAGTGTTGACAATAACCGACGTGGTTCGTACAGATATGAGACGAGAGTTGGGCGATCGTACATGCATAAAAGATGCCCCGGGAAACGAACTCGGCTGTCTATGGATGATCCGGTATTCCGCCTGAAATAAGGCTGCAAGGGTTGAGGGAAGCGGCCGGGCACTGATATCCGGGCTGGCAAGCAAATTCTGCCGCGCGACCCAGTAACATGCGTCGCTGACCGCTGACAAGACAGCGCCAGCTTGCCGACAGGATTTGGCCTCACGAGTGCGCGCCAGATATTCCTCTTCCTGCGCAAGAAAATCTTCACCGACTGAGAAGAACGTTTACCTGCTTCGATCAGCGCCCAAAGACCGACCCTCAATGTACAAGTGCCGCTTTTCCCGCTGGAAGGTCTTCACTGCCCTGCGCTACAATCCGCCTACCGTCGTTAAGCAAACATTCTCTATTAGCAAGGAGCCGTCATGAAAACGCGCTTGAGTGTCCTGCTCTGGCTGCTGCTGGTTTCTTCGTCGCTGTTGGCCCAAACTTTCCGTGGGACAATCCTCGGCACGGTGACCGATCCGCAAGGCGCAGTCGTGGCCGGCGCGAAGGTCGCCGTCCACAACGTGGACACCGGACTCGAGCGCACCACCCAAACCAGCGCTGACGGCAGCTATGCTGTGCCTGAGCTACCCATCGGCACATATACAGTGACGGTGACGCAGAGCGGATTTCAGACGGCAGTGACCAGCAAGGTGGCCGTAAACGTTGCGGCGGAAAAGCGCGTCGACGTGGTATTCCGGACGGGACAAGTATCGGAGAAGGTGGAAGTGTCCGGCGAGACGCTACCGATTGTGGAAACCACTACGGATACACTTGGCGGAACGTTTACAGCCGAACAAGCAAAAGACTTGCCGCTAAATGGCCGTGATTTCCAAAAAATGATTTTCTTAACTCCGGGAGTTTCCGGTTCGCCAGACGAGATCACCGATTCTCCTGGCTCTTTTGGAATTTTTTCAATGAATGGAGCGCGGGGAAGATCGAACAATTTCCTACTCGATGGCACCGACATGAATGACGGCTACCGCAACGATCCCGCGATCAATGAAGCCGGCGTGTTCGGTACGCCGGCGACGATTTTGCCGGTGGACGCAATCCAGGAAACGCAGGTCGTGTCGAACTTCATGCCGGAATATGGCCGCAACGCGGGCGCGACGGTCAACATCGTGACCAAGAGCGGGACCAATGCACTGCACGGAAATTTCTTCGATTACTTCCGAAACGATGGGCTTGATGCAAGGAATTATTTCAACTCAGAGAAAGACCGGGCTCCATTCCACAACAACCAGTTTGGGGGATCACTCGGTGGCCCAATTGTGAAAGATAAGACCTTCTTCTATTTCGATTATGAAGGCCAAAGGGAGCGGGTGGGTGTGGTAACAGATGCTTGCGTGCCGACAGGCACAGGTCCTGGTGGAACCTTAAGCCCGAATGACGCGACTGATCCGGTCATCAAACAGTTGCTTGCCACCCATAATCCATGGCCGGCACCGAACATTCCCGGTGAGCGCAATCGCAAAACTTGATCACAACTTCAATGCAAGGAATCTCCTGACCGGCCGCTACTTCATCGGCGACAGCTCGCAGTCATTTCCTCTTGCGCTGACCGCTTCCGGCGGTCAGCTGCCCGGGTTCAACACCGTCACGCCTACGCGCGTGCAGCTGCTCGCGCTTTCGTGGGTCAATACGCTTAGCACAACCAAAGTAAACGAAGCACGGCTTGGCTGGAACCGTTTCGCTGAAGGATTTTTCCCCGAGGATTCCAAATTCGACCCTAACAGCATCGGAATGTGCAACAGCAACAACTCGTCGGCATGCAACACCTCGGGGCTGCCAATCATCTTGGTCTCGGTAACACCGAGCGGCGGCAGCAGCTTTTACGCGCAACCGGGCTCCACATCTGGCGATCCACGCCGCAGAGTGGACTCCAACGATCATTTCCTCGACAACTTTTCCTGGAAGATGAACAAGCACGACGTGAAGTTTGGCTTTGAATTTCGACGTACCAGCATCCAGCAGCATTTTGACAAGTATTCTCGTGGCCGCTTGAGATTTGCGGATTTGACCGATTTCCTTAGCGGCGCGCTGCATGATGGATTTCAGTACACCGGAGACACATTACGGCACACGCACGAAAATAGCGAAGCACTGTTCGTTCAG
>QHZV01000215.1:0-1045 GCA_003224785.1 Acidobacteriota bacterium | reverse complement strand
ATTAACTACGGCCTGCGGTGTGATTATTTCGGCGTGACCAACGAGAAGAACAATCTCTTTAGCGATGCCACCAATCTGGATCCAGTCGCCCAAACCTTCAGCCTGACGATGGTAGGCACCGGCGGGCTCAGCAGACTTTACGAGCCCGACTACAGAAACTTCGCTCCACGCGCCAGCATTGCCTGGGACGTAAGAGGCACTAGCAAGACCGTTGTAAGGGCAGGCTGGGGCATGTTCTACGATCAATTCTCGCAGGACTTCTTCCTCGGCCATCTGCCGTATCCGCCATTTTTCGATCCTGGTCCGGCCTATAACCCTGTCGGCCCGGCGCCTGTTTTGGCTTCAGTCAACACTTCCGGAAGCATTAGTTCCGGCCCCATTTACGACACTGTGGGCCTGGCCGCCTGCCAATTGAAAGAGTGCGACTCGTTTACCGTGGACCGGCACATTCGCACGCCGTACATGGAAAATTACAACCTGAATATTCAGCAACAAGTCGGGAGAAATGTAGCTGTTCAGGTTGGATATGTAGGTTCCCAGGGACACCGCTTATTCAGGTTCAGAGATCTGAATCAGCCGAATCAAGCGGCCATCATGGCAGACGACCTCGCGTGCGGCTGCGATGATTCGTATGGCGTTCCTAGGGTTTACGGCGGCGTTTTCGGCGACAACAATCCCTTCGCAGCGTTTTACCTGATGCAGGAAGAAGCGAGCGCAAAATCGAATTACAACTCCCTGCAAGCGAGCCTGCGTTTGACGAACTGGCGCGGCATAACTTCCATCGTGAATTACTCCTGGTCGAAGTCACTTGACACGGCCAGCGACGGCGAAGATTTCGAAAACAACGCCGCGCAGCCGAACGACAGTACTCGGCCTAACCTCGAGTATGGCCCATCTAACTTCAATGTCCCGAACCGGTTCTCATGGGTTTTTGCCTATGAGCTGCCGAATTCCGGTTCCAGCAGGCTTAGAAAGGGGTGGGGATTCTCCAGTACCGCGGTCTTGCAGAGCGGACAGCCGTTCCAGATGAACTACAACTTCGAAG
>QHZV01000214.1 GCA_003224785.1 Acidobacteriota bacterium | reverse complement strand
TTTGCTTGAGTTTGTACAGCAAAGCCTTGTAGCTGATCTGCAATTCCTCGGCAGCACGCCGTCGATTCCAGCGCGTCCTATTCAACACTTTCAGGATTAACTCTTTCTCTGCCTCTCTTGAGGCCGCTCGCGCAGCTTCTTTGAGAGACACATTTGTCCCATTCCCGGCACGGTTCATCATCCAACGCAGACCGCCCATCGCGACCGATTCGTCGCCGACGGCGACGATCGCGCGCGCCACGGCTTCAAGTTCAACTAGATTTCCCGGCCATGTGTGCTCGTGAAACAGTTGGCAGGTTTGAGTGCTCAAGGGCGGGACTGGCCGATTAAACGTCTCAGAATATCTCGTTAGGAAAAACACCATCAGCTGAGGGACGTCTTCTTTTCTTTGCCGCAGCGGCGGGATTCGAAGGCAGACTCCACTCAGGCGATAATAAAGATCTTCGCGAAAGCGTCCGGCGCGAACTTCAGCTTCAAGATTTCGCGAGCTGCCGCAAATGACGTGCACCTCAGAACCGTTGACGCTCTGAGGAGACAGCACTTCTAAAAGCGCCTTCTGGCATTCCGCAGTCAAATCGCCGATCTCATCCAGATATAGCGTGATTCCGCCCCGATACCTGCCAGGCTGGAACTCTTTAGGGGAAAGTCCCGCACAAGTCATGTCCAGAAACTCATGCTGCGGACGATCGGACGCGCGATGAATCCGTTGCGCGATGGTCCTCTTACCCGTTCCGCGTTCGCCAAGTAGTAAGACCGGCACGGAGCTGTGCGCCAGTTCGAGCACCACTGCCTCGACGGCCTTCATGCTCGGGCTTACGGCCTCGAACAATTGCGGCATTCCGGTGGAAGCTGCGCTGGACAAACTTGGACCCTCGATCGAATTCTGTTCCCTGAATTGACCTGCTCATGGCCGGGGAGCACAAGGCGCAGGACCGTCAGTTCCTAAATAAGCACGGGTTGGGCCACACACTGCTTACCCGATCCACAGGCTGCAAGAGCCCAACATACCGCTGTTTTTCAATTACTTGGAAACCTACACTGCGAGGGAGTGACCTTCGTAAAACCTATACTATGTCGCACAAAAGAGAAAATCTTTTCTCATAAGTCCTGTAACTTAAGTTGGTTACTGGCTCCGGTGAAAGGCGGGACATCTCCTAACTTACTTATAATTAAAGGTGTTAGCCGCCGGAAACAGTTTTCTTTACGCCTATGGCAACAAATGGAAACATATTGTCCCTTTTCACGAAAGGTCAGTTTCGAACGCGACCCGCCAGTGTCGGCGTGATTTCCAGGTTTTTCTAGAAATATGCCAGGATCACCCCTAAACCTCTCTGCTCTATACGCTTGAAGACGGGGGCATGAAGTTCCAGGTGGTGAGGAGAAAGGGTGCGTACGGCGAGTTCATCCCCGGCACTCCAATTGCAACATGAAGACCGGGCTAACTATCTGCTGCGAGGTGTTCCTCGCCACGTCTAATGGGCAATGTTGCACAGCTCGCTGTTGTTCCACCACCCCGAACAGAGTGGCTTTCCCTTAAGAAAGTCATCGGCTGGAAAACTGTCGTTCTGTTGGCGCTGGTCGGTTGGCTGTACGTTCCCATCCTTGTACCTCTGGTGAAACAATGGTGGTCGGACCCAAATTTCTC
Source organism: Acidobacteriota bacterium (assembly GCA_003224785.1). GTDB lineage: Bacteria > Acidobacteriota > Terriglobia > Terriglobales > Acidobacteriaceae > Gp1-AA145. The sequence goes on along the minus strand of QHZV01000214.1, from coordinate 1,552 downwards.
GCATGGGTTCTTCGTCCCTCTGTTTGTCGGCTTTCTGCTCTGGCAGGACCGCGACCGGCTGGCTGCTGTGCCTCAGGCTCCTTCTTCATGGGGGCTTCCTTTTATTATTGTCGGCCTCCTTACTCTCTTGCTCGGAGTGTTCGGCGCAGAACTTTTCTTTTCCCGAGTCTCCCTCGTTCCGCTCATTGGTGGGTTAGTGATCTTCTTTTTGGGATGGAAGATGTTGCGTGCGGTTCTCTTCCCGCTGCTTTTCCTGATTCTGATGATTCCAATTCCCACCATCATTCTCAACCAGATCACTTTGCCGCTTCAAATTCTGGCTTCGAAGCTGGCGGCGTGGAGCCTTCCGCTGTGTGGCGTACCAGTGCTGCGAGAAGGCAACATTATTAATCTGCCGGCTATGCCTCTCGAAGTCGCCGATGCGTGTAGCGGGATTCGTTCTCTTCTCTCTCTCACAACGCTCGCTGTGATGTATGGATATCTGCTGGAAACGCGAGTTTGGCTAAGGGTAGCGTTGGCCTTGGCTTCGGTCCCGATCGCGGTCGCTGCAAATGGTTTTCGTATTTTCGGAACCGGCTAGCTGGTCCAGTACTGGGACCCAGACAAAGCTCAGGGCTTCTTCCACGAATTCTCTGGTTGGCTGATTTTTGTGGTTTCGTTGCTACTGCTCTTCGGCGTGCACTGGTGCACTCGGTCATTCCTCGCGCGCAGGAAGAATGCCCAATGAAATCGTACTGGCGTTTTCTGGTTACAGTGATTGTTCTCGCGGGAACTGCGCTGTTGCTGCACGCTCGCAACCATGCTGAAATTATTCCTGCTCGGTCACCCTTGAGCTCTTTCCCAAAAACCCTCGGCGTCTGGACTTCGACCGATATTGCGATCACAAAGGATGTGCTTGATGTTCTCGGGCCCGGAGACTTCCTGCTCCGGGATTATCAGCACCCAAGCATCAGTTCGGATGTGACTCTGTTTGTCGCCTATTTCCCCAGCCAGCGGTCGGGAGATACCATCCACTCGCCCAAAAACTGCCTGCCGGGAGCGGGTTGGACTCCGATTCAATCTGATCGGATCACGGTCGCTTTGCCCGGGCAGGCTGGGTTTCCCGCGAACCGTTATTTGATCGCACAAGGTGAGGATCGGCAATTGGTGCTGTATTGGTATTGGGCACACAGCCGCGCAGTAGCCAGCTGATCCGGGTCACGTCTGCGCTGGCTCGTGGCGAGACCGTTGACTCGGCGCAAGCACGCCTGCTCTCGCTGGCAGGAAACATTGTTCCTCTAATTAACGATTATGTTCCGCGCTGAAATTTCACGCCTGGAACGACGCCCGGACAGTTCGGGAACTAAGTGACGCGAGTAACTTTCGAGTAACGATTTGGTGCAGTACTTTAGTCGGTCAACAAAATTTGCGGATATCTGGCGCCTTTGGGAGATTTTGTAATGAAGCATTCTTCTCTAATTCGTGTTCTTGTCCTGCTCGGCTGTATGGCCGCGGTGCTCACCGGATGCTCGCGCGATCCGAATGTCAGAAAGCAGAAATATTTGGAAAGCGG
>QHZV01000213.1 GCA_003224785.1 Acidobacteriota bacterium | reverse complement strand
AGCCTTGGCCGAATCCCAATCCGCCTTCGAGTTCTCGAACGCTTGCACCGCATAATCGTAATTCTGTTTGCTGGTCACTCCGCCTTCGTACAACCCGCGCTGCCTTGCCACCTCTTGCTGGTTGTACTCAAAGATGGCCTTCTTCTGTTGCTCGGTGCTGCGCTGCTGGTCAACCGTCGCCTGCTGTTTTAGCGGATCGATGCTCATGAGCACCTGCCCGGCGCGCACATGGTCGCCCGACTTAACTAAAATTCGGATCAGCGCGCCATCGACCTGCGGCTGAATGCTGGCCGAGCGCCTCGACTTTATGGTAGCTACGTATTCGTCCTGTCGCGGGACGGGTGAGAGATCAATCGAGACGACTTTTACCGGCAGAGCTTGCTGCGCGGGAGGTTTTGCTTCCGTGCGGGTACATCCGGAACTGCTTATCAAAATGAGCCCTACCAAGGCGATACATGGAACACTCATCAGCTTTCTCATATCCACGACCCTCAGCCCCCATTTATTAAAATACAAAGATGATTTGCCTTTCCACATGGATTCAAAACCTACCTTGGCGGTCGCGGAGGTTGGGTGTTCAAATTTTCAAGGGATTGATTTTCGCAACCAAACGCAAAATTTGCTATCTAAGCTAAGGAATACCATCTCTATTGGTTGCGGTTCTGTCTGCGTTCGAGCCCTGGAAAACTGCAATCACCTTCGTTTATAACGTTGTAACCATATACGAGTGCGATTATGCCGAAGCCAGTATTGCTAAGCGTGGACGACGATTCCGATGTGTTGCGGGCGATTGAACGCGATTTGCGTTCGCAATATGGCGCCGAATATCGCGTAATGGGAAGCGACTCTCCGGAGAGCGCTCTGAGCATTCTGAAGCAGTTGAAGGTGCGCAATGACAGCGTAGCCTTGCTGCTGGCGGATCAGCGCATGCCGCGCATGGATGGAGTGCAATTTCTGCAAGAGGCCATGCGCATCTATCCCGATGCGAAGCGGGCCTTGCTCACGGCGTATGCGGACACCAATGCAGCGATCAGCGCCATTAACGAGGCCGGCATTAACTATTTTTTTATGAAGCCTTGGGATCCTCCGGCTGATCGTTTGTATCCGCAGCTCGATGACTTGCTCGATGACTGGCAAGCTTCTTATCGTCCACAGTTCGAAGGCATTCGAGTGCTGGGCACTCGGTGGTCACCCCGGTCCTACGAATTGCGAGACTTCCTCGCGCGCAACCATGTTCCGTACCAATGGATCGATGTTGAGTTTTCAGCCAATGACCCGGAGACCAAGCGTCTATTAGAAGTTTTGGGACCGGGAACTTCCAGCCTTCCGGTCGTGTTGTTTCCAGATGGCACCAAGCTGCTCGACAGTCTTCCGGCGCAGGTCGCACAAAAAGTCGGCCTCCGCACCCGTGCACAAACAACTTTTTATGATCTGGCCATCGTTGGCGGGGGTCCAGCCGGATTGGCGGCTGCGGTTTACGGTGCATCTGAGGGATTGCATACCGTGATCATTGAGCGGGAGGCTCCGGGTGGACAAGCGGGAATGAGTTCTCGCATTGAGAATTATCTCGGGTTCCCAACCGGTTTGAGCGGTGGAGATTTGGCGCGCCGTGCGGTGGTGCAGGCCCGGCGTTTCGGGGTGGAAATTCTTTCTCCGCAAGAAGTGCTTGGGGTACGTATGGAAGGCCCTTACCGGATTATCAAGTTGGCTGACGACAGCGAAGTCTCATGCCATGCGCTGATGATCGCCAGCGGAGTTCAGTGGCGGCGGCTCGAAGCTCCCGGGGTTGATCGTCTGCAAGGCGCCGGCGTTTATTACGGAGGCGGCACGACCGAAGCTCTGTCATGCAAGGGCGAAATAGTTTATGTTGTCGGCGGCGCGAATTCCGCAGGGCAAGCGGCAATGAACTTCGCCAAATACGCGGATCGTGTCGTCATGTTGGTTCGCGGTACTTCGCTGGCGAGCACAATGTCGCAATATCTCATTGACCAGATTGAGAAGACACCCAACATTCAGTTATGGGCGCATGCCAGTGTGGTTGAGGTACATGGCGAATCGCATCTCGAAGAAATTTCAATTCTTTGTTCGGACACAAACAAAATCGAGCGTGTTCCAGCCAGCGCAATGTTCATTTTTATTGGCGCATTACCGCGGACCGATTGGCTTACCGATCTGGTGGAGCGCGATGAACGCGGATTTGTCCTCACTGGACCCGATCTGATTCGTGACGGCCAGCGCCCGAAGGGATGGACGATCGACCGCGACCCATTCTTACTTGAGACCAACGTTCCCGGCATTTTTGCCGTAGGGGATGTGCGGCACGGTTCCATCAAGCGGGTGGCGTCGGGCGTCGGTGAAGGATCCGTCGCTGTTCAATTCATTCATCAGTACCTGAGCAAGGTATAAATGGCCGAAAAATCAGAGCTTCTTCGCATACCAGTTTTCGCCGACGTTCCAGACGACCAGCTTGAGTGGTTTCTCAGCCAGTGCCAGGAAGAGTTCCTGAAACCGGGCGACACTTACGTCCAGCAGGGTGATCCTGCCGAGAACATGTTTGTAGTGTTGGAAGGAGAATTTCAGGCCCGCGGCGAACTCAATGGCGAGACAATTGCATTTCCAATCAAGGCAGGTGACGTCACCGGAGTTCTTCCGTTTTCGAGGATGAAGCGCGTTCCGATAAGTGGGCGCGCAGTCAGTAATGGCCGCCTGTTGCGCTTTCCTTCTGCGAAGTTTCCGCAGCTGGTTCAGAAGATGCCGGAGGTTACAACGCGTCTGGTTGGACTGATGTCCGACCGGATTCGTGAAACCACCCGCTTCGAGCAGCAGCGCGATCGCCTGGCGTCATTAGGTAAACTTTCCGCCGGTCTGGCGCACGAGCTCAATAATCCTGCGTCTGCCGCTAAGCGCGCGGCAAGCCAACTTCGTCAAATCCTGAAAAAGATCAAAGACGCAAGCCACGAGTTGGGAAGACGTGAACTCACTGCACCACAGAGAGCAGAGATCGAAAATTTGGAGAATTCGTTCACTCAGCGGGAAGGGCCTCCACCGGACACGCTGACCGCTAGCGACATGGAAGAGCAGATCGATTCGTTATTGCGCAGTCATGGGCAAACTGATTTGTGGCAGCTCTCGGCAGATTTGGCACGCCGGGGGATCACGCCTGCCGCATTGGAGTCGCTGTTCGCAAATCTGGAAGCAGCCACCGCTCGTGCGGCGCTGATCAGGATTGCTGCGTCTGTTGAGATTGCGAACCTGCTGAACGAAATCGAGAGCAGCACATCCAGAATTTCCGACCTCGTCCTGGCCATCAAGGAATACACATACATGGACCAGTCACCGATTCAGAATGTGGATGTGATCAAGAGCCT
>QHZV01000212.1 GCA_003224785.1 Acidobacteriota bacterium | reverse complement strand
GTTGATGATTACACCACCAAACCTGCTGAATGCGGAAGCGGGCGCATTCCAAGAATTCCGCTTGCCTGTGTATTCTTAAACATAATGAGCCGTGCATTGCGACAGATTGCGCTTTCAGCCGTGGTGGCGATTGTAGTTGCTTTGGCGCTGCCCCAGGCCAGCATCCCTCGTCATCCCGAGCACAAGACGGCGCGACGGCTGTCGGCTACGGGCGTGTCGAATTTGGCTGAGGTGACACCAAATCTCACAGTGATTGATCTCCGCCTGACCGGTGCCAACAAAGAGGGTGCAGACGCCAAGAAACTCGGCATGGATTTCGTCGCGCTTCCCTGGCACTGCTTGTTCCCGAAAGACGATCCCTTTGCCCGCTTTCTAAGGTACGTACGTGAGCATCCGGACAAGAAGATCTTCGTACACTGCCGGTATGGCGATGACCGCACCGGAATGATGATTGCAGCGTATCGGATGGCGGTTGAAGGATGGACAGCGGAGGAAGCCCGCAAGGAAATGAACGCATTCGGATTTCATAATGTGATATGCGCTTCGCTGGTTGGATACGAGAAGAGCTTTCCGGAACGTTTGAAGAAGAGTTCTGCGTTTAAGGATGCCAAATCCACAGAATGAGCGAGCCACTGATTATTGCCGCACCAGCCGAGCGTGGGTCCGATACCATCGCGGAGAAGAGTGTCCGCGCCACATGGGCTATATCAGGAGGCCTGCATCTCACGCAAACGACGATCCAGGAAACGCCGTTCGCTGTCATTAGAGACAAGACTCAGGGCCCGGCGATAGCTAGTGGCAGCTTGTTCGCGGGAACCCAGGCGGCGCAAGAAATCCGCACGCGCGGCATGCAGCAGATGGTAGTTCTGCAGATCACCGACGGCCAGCGAATCAATGATCCGAAGACCGGCTTCAGGGCCGTTCACCATGGCCACAGCGACGGCTCGGTTCAGAGAAACAATCGGTGAAGGTTGCAGTCGTTCGAGCTGATCGTACAGTCGAAGGATTTGCGGCCAGTCGGTGTCTTCCGAGCGTAGTGCCTGACAATGCACGGCCGCTATCGCCGCCTGAAGGCCGAAGGAACTGAGTCCGCCACGAAACGACTCCTCGACTAGCGGAAGCGCTTCTTCAATCTCGGCACGGTCCCATCGGCTACGATCTTGCTCTTCCAATATCACCACATCGCCTGCATGGTCGAGACGGGCATCGCGTCGCGCATCGTGGAGCAGCATCAATGCCAGCAGAGCCGTTGCTTCGGACGGTGGCCGCGAGGACATTAGTGTCCTGAGCAAACGTCCCAAGCGGATCGCCTCAGTGCAAAGATCGGACCTAAGCAAACGGCCCCGCGTGGCCGCGTAGCCTTCGTTGAAGACCAGATAGATCACGGTCAACACGGCTTCGAGGCGATCGTGCATCTCGTCCGCAGCGGGAACAACGTAGGGAATGCCGGCATCGCGAATTTTGCGTTTGGCCCGGACCAGCCTTTGCGCCATGGTCGTCGTGGGCAAAAGAAACGCCCGCGCGATTTCGTCTGTCTCAAGTCCGCAAAGCGTGCGCAACGTGAGCGCAACCTGGGCTTCGGGGGCGAGCGCGGGATGGCAGCAGGTGAAAATCAGACGTAGGCGTTCGTCGGGAATTGCGGTGTCATCGTAGTCGGGATCTTCGACCTCCCGCAGAAAACCAGACTTAATGTAAAGGTCGAGCTTTTCCGCGTAATTTGCCTGACGGCGAACGCGATCTATGGCTTTGTGGCGAGCGGTTTGAATGATCCAGGCGGAAGGGACCTCAGGAATGCCGGAAGTGGGCCACTGATCGATAGCGGCGGCGAAGGCCTCCTGAGCGGAGTCCTCAGCCAGGTCAAAGTCGCCTATGAGCTTGATTAGCGTGGCGACAATTTTGCCCCAATCGGCGCGATAAACTGCTTCAACGGCGGCGGCTACGTCTGAAGTCACAAGCGATTTTAAATATTTCGTTGAAGGCTGTCGATTTCACGGGTTGCCCCTCGACTCATATATGGAGGCCAGCAAATGCAATACATGTTGCTTATGTACCTTGACGAGAATTCCCTTAGCGAGGCCCAACGGACAAAGTGCTACGCGGATTCGGCCGGATATGCGAAGCAGCTTCACGCGAGCGGGAAGTATGTTGCCGCCTCGCCGCTGCAACCCACGCTGACGGCGACCAGCGTTCGCTATCGGGAGGGCAAGACGGTTGTAACCGATGGCCCCTTCGCTGAGACGCGGGAACAACTGGGCGGGTTTTTCATTGTCAATGCGGCAAATCTGGATGAGGCAATTGAAATCGCAGGGCAGATACCAGCTGGGCGCTGGGGAACGGTGGAAATCCGGCCGCTTCTGGAAATCAGCGGGCTCCCGGAACGAGCTGCCTGAGGCTTGTCGATTTCGGGGATTCCCGTTCGACATACAAGTAGAAAGCGAATCGGGAGACAAATCAGGCTCCCAAAACGAAATTAATCAAAAGGAGAAAACAATGCGATTCCTAAGTATTTATAAGACGGTTGAGCGAACCATTCCCCCGACTCAGGAGGAAATGGCAACCATGGGCAAGCTGGTCGAAGAAGGAATGAAAGCCGGCTGGCTGATCGCGACGGAAGGCTGCCTACCTTCCGCTCTTGGCGTGCGTGTGCGGCGAGATAGCGGAAAAATCAGCGTAACCGACGGGCCATTCATTGAGACCAAGGAGCTTGTCGGCGGATTTGCAATCCTGAAGGCAAACTCAAAGGCCGAGGCGATCGAGCTGGCTCGGAATTTCCTGCAGAATGCGGGGGATGGCGAGTGCGAACTGCGTCAGCTATATGAAGCTGGCGAGGGCAACTGCACAAACCACGTTGAGCATGAGGCGGCGCTTACTGCGTAATTGCGTGCCGGCTAGTCGGCCCGCATTGAGTCGGGCCGACTCGGATCTGTGGAACAAGAAATCACAATATTTCAGGAGATACGACAATGAAAGTCATGGTAATCGTAAAAGCGAATAAGGATTCAGAAGCTGGTGTTCTGCCAAGCACCGAACTCTTAACCAAGATGGGCAAGTACAACGAGCAGTTGGTGCAGGCTGGGGTGATGCTTGCAGCTGAAGGGCTGCAATCGAGCGCAAAGGGAAAGCGGGTGAAG
>QHZV01000211.1 GCA_003224785.1 Acidobacteriota bacterium | reverse complement strand
CACATGTTGCAGGAAACCGTTGTGCGCGAACATTGCCATGCGGGATTTGCGACTGACGGTGACGCCGACCGCATCGGCGCAGTCGCCGAAGATGGCAGCTTCGTGGATTCACACAAAATATTCGCTGTCCTGCTCGATTGGCTGCTTCGCCGCAAGCAATGGCCGGGAGAAGTTGTTCGAGCCTTCAATACAACGCGCATGCTGGACCGCATCGCCGCCAAACATGGGCGCAAACTTAACGAGTGCTCGATCGGATTCAAATACATTGCTGATCTGATGATGGATCGTGAGATCGTAATCGGTGGCGAGGAGTCTGGCGGCATCGGCTATTCCCGTTACCTGCCGGAGCGCGACGGAATTCTTAATTCGCTTTTGCTCGCCAACGTAATGGCCGAAGAGCAGAAGCCTCTTGGCGAGATAGTCGCGGGATTGCAAAAGGAATTTGGGCCGCACTTCTATGGTCGTCGCGACCTGCACATTCCTGACGAGATCAAGTTCGGAGCTATCGAACGAGCGCGAGCTGACGGGACCAGCCGGCTTGGGAGGCTTGCTGTCATTAAGAAGGAAAACCTGGACGGAATCAAATTCTTCCTCGAGACTTCCGCCGACGGAAACGGCGCCGAACCGTGGGTGCTGTTCCGCGCGTCGGGAACGGAGCCGCTATTACGGATCTACGCAGAGGCAGCATCACCGGAATTGGTAGAAGAAGTCTTGGCCTCCGCCGAGGAGTTCGTTCACTCCGCCTGAATTCCTTTTGTTCAACCCGATCTGGTCTTTGTTCACCGGAGCTGGTCTCACGCACTTCGGGCATCTCGCGGCCTTTCGATTCGGGTGCCATAATCTAGAAAGATGGCAGCAAGTACCACAATCATGCCTCCCGATACCGCCGAAGCGCGCCGTTACAACCGCATAAGGCGATGGTTAGGGATCGGCGAATTTGCGATCAGCCTCGCATTGCTCGTTGTGCTGGTGATCACTGGTTGGACATTTAAGCTGCAGAATCTCGCATATATGGGGGGGCTGCTTCAGAGTTACTCGTTGGCTCTTTTTGTGTATGTGATCATGCTGCTCGTGATAGGCAAAGTTCTGGGCCTGGGAATGGATTACTACAGCTTCCGACTGGAACATCGTTACCAGCTTTCAAATCAAAAATTTCGCGGATGGGCTTGGGACGAGGTCAAGGGGTTCCTGGTGAGCGCCATACTTGCCGCTATTCTGGCGGAGCTGTTGTACTTCGTTATTCGGCAATTCTCGCAGCACTGGTGGCTGGTCGCATGGGTGGGATTTCTGGGGGTCGTGGTCCTGTTGGCGCAACTTGCCCCCGTGGTGCTGTTTCCCATCTTCTATAAATTCGAGCCGTTGCAGGATGAAGAACTCAAGCTGCGACTTGTACGCCTGGGCGAACGCGCAGGAACTCGCGTGCGTGGTGTGTACAAATGGCACCTCTCGGAAAAAAGCAAGAAAGCAAATGCGGCGCTCACCGGTCTCGGGAACACGCGGCGCATTATTTTGGCTGACACTCTTCTCGATAACTACTCAGCGGATGAGGTCGAAGCCGTGCTGGCGCACGAGCTTGGTCACCACGTCCACAAGCACATATTGAAGAGCATCGGAGTGCAAGCTGCAGTGACAATGCTCGGATTCTGGGCGGCTAATTGGACACTGCACTATGCAGTTGAGCGGCGGCACATTTTTGTGAGCCTCTCTGATTTCGCAAATCTCCCTTTGCTCGTGCTGATTTTCGCCGTACTTTCATTCCTGCTGATGCCGGCGCTCAACGCGTTCTCGCGATTCAACGAACGCCAAGCGGACCGCTATGCCTTCGAAAACATCGCAAGCGTAGCCCCATTCATTTCCTCTATGAACAAGCTGGCCGAGCAGAACTTGGCCGAGCGCACTCCATCCCGATGGGTAGAGTGGTGGTTCCATTCGCATCCGGCAGTTGCGCGAAGAGTTGCGGCGGCTGAACAGTGGGACAAACCGAACACTCACTGAAACTTCTTTTACCACAGAGACACTGGGAAGTTCACAAATAGATCCTTGCTATTTGGCTCTTTGATCTTCTCTGTGCCCCGGCGTCCCTGCGCTGATATTAATTTTGCCGTAGTACCTTCTCGACTCGCGCGAAATCTTCTTCCGTATCCACGCCGATGCTGTCAAACGGAGTTTCAGCAACATAAATCGGAATGCCATTTTCGAGGAAGCGCAGTTGCTCCAGCCTTTCCGCGCGCTCCAGCGACGATTCCGGGAGCGAGACAAAGAGATCGAGCGCTCGCTTGCGGTACCCGTAGATTCCAAGGTGCTTGAAGTAGCCTGGCTGTGAGCGGTCGCGGTCGAACGGGATTGTCGAGCGCGAGAAATACAATGACCGTCCATTGAAGTCGCTCACAACCTTGACCGCATTGGGATTCGCAATATCATCCCGGCCAGACGGGGTCTTCAGTGTGCCAACCGGTATTTCTGAACTCTTCTTCATCAATTCAACCAGCTTCGCGATGTGATCAGCGCGAATCATGGGCTCGTCGCCCTGCACGTTGATGTACACATCCGCGTCCACCGATTGGGAGACTTCGTGGATGCGCTCGGTCCCGCTGCGGTGTTTTTCGGAAGTCATGCGTACACTGCAGGAGTGCTTCCGGCAGGCGTCGAGAATTTCGTCCGAGTCCGTGGCGATAATCACATCGTCGAGCAGCGGCGAGGACCGCACCGCTTCGTACACGCACACCACCAGCGGACGGCCGTTTATCTCGCGTAGCATTTTGCGTGGCAATCGCGTAGACGCTAGTCACGCAAGCTGCCGACTTCGGGCATCGAATGGTAAAATCAACTCAGCCGGGAAGTTTGGCAAGGTAGCCTGCGCGAAACCAATTTCGGACTCGTCTCGCGTTCCCTTACAATTTGCACTGTGGCGGTGTAGCTCAGGTGGCTAGAGCGACGGTCTCATAATCCGTAGGTCGTTGGTTCGAGTCCAACCGCCGCCACCAGAATCTCGATGTTCACCTCTCGCCCAATCGGTTTCGTGAGTAGCCCCTATAAGGAAACCAGTCAGATTCCGAAGGGGCTTGGCGCTAAGCACGACGTAGATGGTGTTCTGAAAGTCCTGCCTGAGTTTGAGGCCGGGCTTCTGGATATTGACGGCTTCTCACACCTGATCGTTATCTGGGAGTTCGACCGCTCTGTAGATTTCGATTTGATCGCCAGTCCTCCGGCTGATCCGGGTCGTCAGCATGGCGTATTCGCGACCCGCTCCCCGCGACGCCCGAATCCAATTGCCTTGACCACTGTTGAATTGCTTCGCCGGGAAGGCCCGGATCTGCACGTCCGAGGCGTGGACATGCTGGATGGCACGCCGATCCTCGATATCAAGCCCTACCTGTCGAGTGTTCCCGAGGAGAAGCTGCGCCGCGGCTGGCTTGCCGAGGCCGAGGCGCGACGGAAATAAAGACGCTGGTTACGAATTTGTTCGAAAAAAATCAGCCTGAAAATAAGCAAGCATTTGACCGGAGGGCACAGCTTCCCAGCCGTGCCGTACAGAGCCCTTCAACCCAACGGCACGATTGAAGCTCTGCCTTTCCCAACTGCGGATTGGCTTCCGCTCAACGGGCAAGTCGCTGTTTTGGCGGCCCTGCTACTCCCGTTGCATTGAAAACAGGGCCCTTAATCGCTGCGCAGCGCTGTGGCCTGATCTTCCCAGCCCGCAACTCTTTTTCCATTGCAGGGTTGATATTGACGTGCGGCTTGAGAACGTCAGCCGCCGACGGTCTCGGAGAACGTAAGCAAGGCCGCTAAATCAGGGGAAATCATGCGATATCTAAAATATTTTGCGTTGTTGGGAATCTTGGTCGGGATAGCAGCGGTAAGCGCACCTGCCCAGGTTGCGGTGGGAGTTGGGATTGGTCCCAGTTACGGTTACGTATCCGGACCTCCGGTCTGCACATACGGGTATTACGATTACTACCCCTATGCTTGCGCTCCTTACCGATACTACGGGCCTGAATACTTTGTGGGCGGCGTCTTCATCGGCGCGGGACCTTGGTATCACGGGTACTACGGTCGAGGCTACTATGGTGGCGGCTACTACGGCCGTGGGTACTACAGAAACGGCTACTACGGGCGCGGCTTCTACGGCGGACACAGAGATTGGGATCATGGGCGTGACTGGGATCGTGGGCGTGACTGGGACCGTGGGCGCGGATTCGACCGCGGCTTCAGAGGCGGCAATTGGGGAGGCCACGGATTCCGAGGCGACGGTGGCTTCCATGGCGGTGGCGGGTTCCACGGCGGCGGCGGCTTCCATGGTGGAGGTGGTCACGGGCGCCACTAATCAGCGAAGGGGTTGAGGAACGGGGCAGAAGCAGGGTCGGAGCATCCGTTCCGGCCCTTCTTTTTAGGTTGATTAAACTTCTGCCTGAGTCACGGCTTTCCAGGCATCGAACCCCCCGGTGAGATTGGCGATATCGCGAAATCCGGCGCGCCGAAGAATGCTTGTGGCGATGGAGCTGCGGTATCCGCTTTTGCAATGGACAACCAGCAGTTTGCTCGCGTCCAGTTCTTGAGCGCGATCCTGCAATTGACCCAGAGGGATTCTGGCAGAATTGTCCATGGCACCGGCTTGGAATTCGCCGCTCTCCCGAACATCGAGGACAGCGATGTGGTCCTTCTCTTGCGCAAGCAGTTCAACAAACTCCTGCACCGAAATCTGCGGAATGTAATCGAGTTCGTAGCCGCCGGCAATCCAACCCGCGATGCCGTCTTCGAGATAAGCCTGTACGTTATCTATGCCGACGCGAGCCAGGCGCAACTGTGATTCACGAATTTTTTCCGCATCTTCGCCGACCAGAATAATGCGCTTATCCAGCCCAAGAAGCCGCGCCGCCCACGAAGCATATTGTCCGGAGAGGCCGATGTGAATAGATCCAGGCACATGCGCAACGGCGAACTGCATCGGCGGACGCGTATCAAGCACGATTGCGCCTTCCGCCTGCATTCGGAAAACATCAGGCGCGCGCACCGGAACCGGCGCCGGAATTTGGTCGAGTGGGGCCGCGCCTTGACGGTTCATCTCAACGTCGCGGATGAAGTATTCGGGCCTGGTCGGCATACCATCGGTCAGAAGGCGGACGAACTCGTCACAAGTGCGTGCCTGAAGCGCATAGTTGAAGCGGCGCTCTTTGCCAATCGTGGATGAACGTTCCGCTCCCATCTGACGGCCGCAGAGTGATCCCGCGCCATGCGCTGGGAAAATCTCCGTTTCATCAGGAAGTTTGAGCAACTTGTCATGAAGGCTGTGGTAGAGCATGGCGGCAAGCTCTTGCGGAGTGTGGTCGCGGGAAAGATCGGGGCGGCCCACGTCTCCCACAAAAAGCGTGTCACCTGTGAACACAGACTGCGGCCTGGAAGTGTCGCTGAGGTCGGTCATCGCGATGCAAATGCTTTCCAGTGTGTGTCCGGGGGTCTGAAGAAAATTGAATCTGCATTTGCCAAACTGGATGGAGTCGCCATCTTTTACCGCAGTGTGAGGGAAAGTGGCGCCGGAGCCTTGGCCGAGATAGATTCGCGCGCCGGTGCGCTCGGCAAACTCATGATGACCGGAGACAAAATCGGCGTGAAGGTGGCTTTCAATGATGTGATCGATTTTTAAATTCTTCTGCTTGGCCGCATCCAGATAGATCTCCACATCGCGCTGCGGGTCAATGACCGCCGCGATTCCCTCAGAGCTGACAAGATAGGAAGCGTGGGCAAGACAGCCTAAATAGAAGTGTTCAATTTCAACTGATGGCATAAGCACCAGTTAGTGTATGCCATTTCGATGGGGCCAAGTCGCGTCGGGCTTTTGGCGCCTGTTTTGGTCCTCCAGAAAACTGCGCGTCCAACTTGCGCATCAATTCGCACACCTCTAGGATGAACGATGTCGTTTGGGCAAAACCGCAGAAAAAAAAAGGAGATTCCAATGTTCAAGACGCGGACCATCTTCGCATTGTTAACAACATTGATGTTGATGTCGGCGGCGCTAGTGGCCGATGAGGGCCGGTACGTGATCCTGAGCGCTCAATACGGCACATCAAACCGCCATGTGGACGTCACCAACCGGCTGAAGGAACTCGCACGATCAGACCGCAGCTTCCGAATGGGCAACAGTACATTCGGGGTGGATCCTGATCCGGGGCAGTACAAGGTGCTCCGCATCTATGCCCGCGGGCCAGAGGGACGGGAACGCATGTTTGAGTTTCGTGAAGGCAGCGTAGTTGACGGCTCGATGTTCCGTGGCTGGGGCCGAGGGGATTGGGGTCGAGGCGGCTGGAGTGGCCGCTGGGAAAGCG
>QHZV01000210.1:3254-6485 GCA_003224785.1 Acidobacteriota bacterium | reverse complement strand
TCGTCGTTGGCAAAATCCCATAACGACGGCATGCTGGTTTGATCAAGGACCGAAGGCCAACGACCAACGACGGCTTTCTTCACTTCTTTTCCTTCTTCTCAGGCTTCTCCGGAGCTGCCTCGGCACCTTCGCCCTCAGCTTCCTGCTTGCCCTTCTTCATGACCTCAGGTTCCGCCGGAGCCGCCGCCGCTTCGCCCGCCACCGCGTCAGCCGTCGGCACTTCTTCTTCCTTGATGGTAATGATGTGCACCACCGGCTGGTCGGGATCGGTCAGTACCTTGATCTTGTCGCTTTTGGGGAGATCGGAAACGCGCAGGACCACGCCGAAAACCAGTTCCGAAACATTCAATTCGATCTGGTTCGGAATGTCTCCCGGCAAGCACTCGACTTCGACCTCGCGCGCAATCTGCTCGAGGATTCCCCCCTGCTGCTTCACGCCTGCCGACTCGCCGACCAGTTCGATGGGGACATTGACACGCAGCTTCTGGTCCATGGCAATACGTTTCAGGTCAATATGCAGCAACGAGCCTTTGATGGGCTCATACTGCCAGTCCACGATCATGGCCTTGGTGCGTTCGCCATCAACCGTGAGATCGAAAACCGTGTTGTGCCCGGTTTGTGAGTGCAAAATGCGCGTGACCTGTCGCGGATCAACGCTGACCGACAAAGCCGCTTTGCCCGCGCCATAAATTACCGCAGGGACTTTGCCTCCGCGCCGCACCCGCCGGGCGTCGTTCTTGGTTCCGGCAGTCCGCGGTTGCGCTTCGAGTAGGTTTTGCTCTGCTGTTGCTGTCGCCATAATCGGTTTCCTATAGGAAAAGTTTGCTTACAGATGTCTCTTCGTGAATGGATTGAATTGCGCGTCCGATCAAACCTGCGATCGAAAGAACTGAAATTTTGCCGCCGCAATCCGTGCGCGCCGCCAGCGCTTCGGGAGACAAGGGGATGGTGTTCGTGACCACCACTTCCTTGATGCACGATTGCATGATGTTCTCAATCGCGGGCCCGGAAAACACCGGATGCGAGCAACAGGCATACACATCGAGCGCTCCATTGTCCTTCAGCGCGCTCGCCGTCTTTACCAGCGTACCGGCGGTATCAATCAAGTCGTCAATGATCAGACAGGTGCGGCCTTTTACGTCGCCGATCACGTTCATAACTTCGGCAACGTTCGCCTGCTCGCGGCGCTTGTCCACGATTGCCAGTGCTGCATCAACTTTCTTGGCGAAGAAGCGCGCGCGCTCCACGCCGCCTGCGTCCGGCGAAACCACCGTTAGATTCGGAAGCTGCAATCTCTTGAAGTGGTCCACCAGCACCGGTGACGCAAACAGATGATCAACCGGAATATTGAAAAATCCCTGCAACTGCGGCGCGTGCAAATCCACAATCAAAGCGCGATCAGCGCCTGCTGTGGTGAGCAGGTCCGCAACCAGCTTCGAGGATATCGGGACTCGCGGCTTGTCTTTGCGGTCCTGCCGCGCATATCCGTAATAAGGAATTACTGCCGTGATTCGCCGTGCCGATGCCCGCTTCAATGCGTCCATCATCAGCAGAAGTTCCATAAGATGCAGGTCCACCGGGCGACAAGTCGGCTGCATGACAAATACGTCCGCACCGCGGACATTCTCCTGGATCTGAACGTAAGCCTCGCCATCCGCAAATCGCATCACTAGCGCCTGCCCACGCGTCATCCCCAGAAAAGCGCAGACCTCGTCCGCGAGCGGCTGATTTGCCGTGCCGCAGAAGATCTTGAACTTGTCGTCCACCCGCGCGCGATGCGGCTTATGCGCAGGCTTCTCGTCAGGAGTCATCTTCTTTTCTGCAGTTACTGTGATGGTTGCCATAAATCAGCTCTTGGCTCTTGGTCGTTGGCTATTGGCAAAACCAGAAACTCTTGAGTTGTAGGCCAAGAGCCAACAACCAAGAGCTGCTTTTCTGGCTGGGCCGCTAGGATTCGAACCTAGACAAAGTGCTCCAAAGGCACTTGACCTACCATTAGTCGACGGCCCAATAAGCTGCCAGCTACGAGCTGTGAGCTTCGAGCAATTCAGCTTGCTTGCTCACAGCTAAGAGCTCGCCGCTCGCAGCCGCTTCCAATACTGTTGTCGCGTCAACGTACTCGTCACCACCGCCCGTGTGCCGCTGCGCTCCAATTTCTTCGCTGCTGCGGCGGCTTTTTGGGGCGAATCAAAAAGTCCGTAGATCGCCGACCCTGATCCGGATAATGACGCATACTGCGCCCCGGCACGATCGAGCACACTTTTAACCTTGCGCAATTCGGGATACTGCGGAAAGACGACTCTTTCGAAGTCGTTTTCAATCCCGGTTCGGACAAGGTCGAGCAGTGGGTTCTCGGCCCGGCCTCCGCCGCTTGCGGAGACACCGGATCTGCGGCGACTCTGTTTCGGCGCCGCACCCAGCCACGCGGAAATCTCACGGCTGAACTTCAACATTCTATCGGAGTGCGAAGGGAGCGTCAATTTTGCACTGCGCACGGCATGCGAAGCGCCACGGTCCATGTGGGGACGGGCGCCCTCGCCCGTCCAGGCCGAGCCCTGCTCGGCAAGCTTGTCCCAATCCGCAAATGCCTTCGGTGTCGAGACCGCGATATCCGGCAGAGCCATCACGCAGGCCGTAACCGGCAAGTCCGCCAAGGGATAAACCTCTTCTCCGCGCTGAACGCCCAGCACTGTCCCGCCGATGAGGAACAGCGGCAGGTCCGAGCCAACTTCGGCCGCAATGCTTAACCTCTGCGGCCCCGAAATCTCTTTGCCCAACGCCCTCTCAAGCGCAAGCAATGCCGCCACAGCATTCCCCGACGCCCCTCCGAGCCCGCCTTGCACCGGCAATCGTTTTTCGATCTCAATGATCACGCGACCCCGCGCCTTGAGCGTCTGTATCGCGCGCTCCACTATCTGCCAACAGGTGTTCGTCGAATCCGTGGGCACGCGCGGGTCGTCACAGTGAATCTCAATCCCTGTGCCGCGCCCAATGGAAACGCGGATTACGTCATGCAACGCAATCGTCTGATAAACCGTCCGCAGCTCGTGAAATCCATCTGTCCGCAGCGTACCGATGCGCAGGCCCAGGTTGATCTTCGCAAACGATGGAGTGGTCACTGGCATGGACGGATAGATTTAATCACGAACCGTGTGGCTCGGACATTCCTGTCCGAGCGGCCCCGTCCGACACTCGGAATCGCACTTACCCCAAGCCATCTCATTGAGGTAA
>QHZV01000210.1:0-3228 GCA_003224785.1 Acidobacteriota bacterium | reverse complement strand
CGTCCTCGCATTTCGTCTGCCTCCAATCCCGCAACCAGCCTCTTACCATCAATTCGCGGACCAGCGCACATGGCTGGGCGTTCCGAACTTCGGCGACGTCGCTTCAAATCTCGCGTTTGCAGTGATCGGCCTGGCAGGACTTTGGTTTCTCTTGAAACCGGGGAAGCTCACGAACGCCTTTGTTGATCCTCGCGAGCGCCGTCCGTATCTTGTTGCATTTTTCGGCGTGCTACTGACCGCATTCGGCTCTGCCTACTATCATCTGGCTCCGAGCAATGCTCGCCTCGTTTGGGACCGCTTACCGATGACGATCGTCTTCGGCGCTTTAGTCGCGGTCGTAATCATTGAGCATATTAGCGCCGAAGCCGGCCTTAAGCTCCTGCCATTTCTGGTTGCGATTGCAGCGGGCAGCGTTCTGCAGTGGTATCGCGACGAGTTACACGGTCACGGCGACTTGCGCGCCTACGTAGCCGTGCAGCTTTACTCAGCACTCGTATTGCTGATCGCTCCCCTGCTGAAGTCCAGATATTCACGCGGCTACGATTTCCTACATTGTCAGCGGACACACTCTGAAACATCTCGCCGCAGCATCTGCGGGATATTGGATGCTGCGAATGTTGCGGCTTAGAGAACCTAGCCCTCCGGACTTCATCGCGCATTAACACTGCATGTTTATTCTCGATCTAGTCCAGTAGAATTGCGAAGTTGCGGGCGCAAGTGCTCGCGGGGATTAACACTCGCCTTTCATGCGTAAAGCCGCTCTCCTCTACAATCATCACTCTGGCAGGCGCCGCAAGCAGCGCGTGCAGGATGTCGAAGCCGCTGCATCGGTCCTACGCGCTGCCGGGATCGAACTCGATATTTCGCCCACCCGCGCTGCGTCCGATGCCGGTGCACAAGTCCGCCTGGCCATTCGCGACGGTTTCGACACGATCATTGCTTGCGGCGGCGATGGCACCATCCACGACGTTTTGCAAGGTCTCACCGGAAAAGATGCCGCACTCGGAGTTATCCCCCTTGGTACCGCGAACGCCTTTGCTCACGATCTTCGCCTGCCCATGTCACCGGAAGGGGCCGCACGAGCCCTTCTCGCAGCCATACCTAAGCGCATTGCCGTTGGTCGAATTGACTATCGCGACTTCAACAGTCTTCCTGTGTTCCGCTATTTCACCGTCGCCGCCGGCGTCGGTGTTGACGCACATCTTTTTTACAACCTGAACCGCCTGATCAAAGACCGTATGGGAATGCTGGCTTATTACACGAAGGCCACGCATCTCTGGCTCACCCATCGCATGCGATATTTCGAGGCCGAGTTTGCCTGTAACGGAAGCGCGCCAATCCACGAGAAGCGGCTTTCGGAACTGCTGGCCGTACGAATCAATTACTTCGGCGGCGTGCTCCGCGAGCTCGCTCCGGGAGCATCTCTGGCCCGTAACGATATGCGGCTCGTGCTCTGCCGCACCGGTAATCGGGCCATGTACCTGGCGTATGTGTTTCGCGGCATTCTTGGGATGTCGAGCGGCGTGCCCGGAATCGAACTCGCCTACGCTGATGGCGTGACCTGCCGCAGTGTCCCCGGGGAAAAGCCTGAGAAGATTTACGTGGAAGCCGATGGCGAGCTACTCGGCCGCTTGCCCATGACTTTATCAATAGTGCCGGATGCCATGACTGTTCTGGTGCCTGCAGGCCACCCCCGCCTTTAGCCTGGCAGCGCCCGGCGAGACAGCCACTACAATGGCCCTGTGTTGTCCCGTGTTCTGACATTCTCGCCCGAGCTGGATGAGAGTTTTTTTCAGGAGCTCCCGGCTGCCGCGGCTGTTTTCCTGCTGCGCGGGGAGGGCGAGCCTTATATCAGCAAGACGGCGAATCTGCGTCGGAGATTGCAGCGACTTTTAGGACCGAGGAACGAAAACAGCAAACGCCTGAACCTGCGTGATCTGATTCGCCAGATTGAATTCACGGTGACTGGCTCGGATTTCGAATCGCAATTTCTGCTTTATCGGCTGCTCCGACAAACTTTCCCGAAGACTTATGCTGCCCGGTTGCGACTGCGCCCTGCGCCGCTGGTAAAGCTGCATTTAGAGAATGAATATCCGCGGGCGTCGGTGACAAGTCGTTTGGGAAGGCTCCCGGGAAAGAAAAAAGAAAAAGAAACGGAATGTGGGGAGACGGGCGTCTCGCCCGTCCTGCACACTGCCACTCGCGCGGGGGAGGACGCCCCCGCCCCCAAAAACCAGTTCTCGAATCTTTACTACGGCCCGTTCCCCTCCCGCTCTGCCGCCGAGAAATTTGCCAGCGATGCCCTCGACTTCTTCAAAATGCGGCGCTGCGTTGAAGACCTGCATCCTGATCCTGCATTCCCCGGCTGCGCGTATTCGGAAATGAAGATGTGTCTCGCGCCCTGCTTCAAGGGTTGTAGCGACGAGGAGTATCAATCCGAAGTCGCCCGCGTGCAGGCGTTCTTCGATACGTCTGGCGAGTCGCTCAGCCGCGAACTCACGGAGCAGCGGGAGCGCGCTTCAACGGAGCTCGCCTTCGAGGAAGCTGCTGCAATTCACACCAAGCTGGAGAAGCTGAAGCCGCTGCTGTCGCAATTGCCCGAAATCGTGCAACGAATTGACCGATTGCAGGCGATCTGGGTGCAGCCGAGTCCCGAACCCAATTCCGTTTTAGTCTTCCATTTCGCTGAAGCGATGCTGCAGGGGCCATTTCCGTTCAGTGTCGACCTGCGCGCCGACTCTCAATCTATGGAGTCTCGGGTGGAAACGGCTATAGCCAGTTTTCCGCCGCCGAATTCGCATTCCACAGCCGAACGAATCGAGCACCTTGCGATTCTCAAGCGCTGGTTCTATCGCTCGCATCGCACTGGCGAAATATTTTTTGCCAACGACAAAGGTTCATGGCCATTACGGCGAATCGTCCGCGGAATTGGACGAGTTTACAAAGGCGAGAAGCCGGCAGAGCCAGCGCCATTTTCTGCGACCTCCAGTGCTGCGCCGCCATCTTAGACTGCATACCCATGGACAACGATCAATTTCTACGCAAGCACGTTCTCGAACTGCTCGATGGCGGTCACGGCCACGCCACTTTCGATCAAGTAATCAAAGATTTTCCCGCGAAGTTCCGTGGAGAAATCCCCAATGGGCTACCGCATTCGGCATGGATGCTGCTCGAACACATCCGCATCGCGCAATGGGACATTCTCGACTTCAGCCGCAATCCGAAATA
>QHZV01000209.1 GCA_003224785.1 Acidobacteriota bacterium | reverse complement strand
GTACTCAATCGCCGCCAGTTTGCGTTCCCTCTGAATCCCGCGAAACTCGCGCTGCGGTAGATGCTCGCGTAGATACTCTTCTTCACGTTCGTCAATCAAATTGCGAAACGCATCTACGTCCACTGCCTGCAACCGCGATGCAAGTTGGTCGAGATCTCGCCCCGTCGCATGGTGCCCTTTCACAACATGGAGGATCAAAAACAACGCCAGAAAGGCTAGAACGACGATTACGGATGCAAGAATCACTGGCCTGTCATCCTCTGGAGTTCCTGCTCCCAGAATTGAATCTCAGATTTTGCCAAACCGGTCCCGGCGAATGCCGGCGTGCGGTCCGGCAAAAACAAATACACGATCCAAATCACAACACTCACGTGAAACGCAGCCATTTGCATTACATCCACACCAACGAAGGCGGACTCGCCGAGACCCGAGCGTACGGCAGCAGCAGCTAGACCGATGCACGCCGAGGTTCCGAAACCCAACGCCACTCCGGTGGCGCGGCTTCTCCAGGAAATATTGAGCGCCCGCGAAAACAGAAGAATTACAACCAGCATTCCAGCGAGTACCAGATTGTTGGAGAAGTCCAGAATTTCAAAGCCATTCATGATACGTTCGCGGCCCACATCGCGCAGAGACCCAGAAGTCGCCGCGGAAGCCAGCACAAGAATAGCCAGCGCAAAGGCGAACAGTAATCGCAAGACTCTCTGAAGTGACGTGCGCGACAGGATCACAGTTCGGACTAATTCATACAGGACTGCCAATTGCAACAAAACACCGATCAAAGCTCCGCAGGTCAAAAGCCACACGTATATGTGGATTGAGGAAGGCGTGACAAACTTAGTAACCGTGAACAGCACCAGAAATTGAACGAGTTGGAATACGGCGAATGCGAAGAATGCCGGCAGAGTCTGATATAGGCGCTTTCGGAGCGAAACGATTACAACGATCCCGAGCAGAACGTGAGGGACAAGCCAGAGGTAATATCGCAGAAAGAGCATGGGCTATCGGAATATTACCCGCCGATCCGATAGCCCACCAAGTAAATTCTAAGTATTTTTACTTTGGGCAGCCCAGATTGGGCGGGCACAACGGGTTTCCCCACGCGTGCGCAGGGGCTGGAGACATTGAAAGCGCGAGCACTACGGCGGCAAGCAATAGCAGTGTTCTCTTCACGGTGAAACTCCTTGGTTGAAGTAGGACTAGCCCCGTGATAATGTGGCCGCGGGTGGTACTCAGTACGACTCGGCCGATTTATTTAAATTTCCGAGAAACGTAACGAAAATGACCCTCAAATCCGCCTTCGAAGATCTCTCGCGGACGACCCTGGAGGCAATATATGGGTGCCTGCGAAGGCTCGAATACCTGGCTGGATTGCGCGTGGAAAAAGGCGAGTACGCCCATTGGGGTTTCAGTAAGGTGTATGGCGAGGACCCGGCACGGAAGGCGCTTAGCACCGCTCACCGCACCGCGGTTTCACACGTGCTTTCTACGCCTTTAAGAGACTTGTTGGAGGAGGCGGAATCGTCCTGCGAAAAAGAGGGAGTGGCAACCGAAGGCTATCTCGAAAATCTCACCAGAAAGCGGGATTTACTCCTGCCAACCAATCCCGGCGCCGGTTCGGCCCGGCACCTTAATTCAGTGTTGCGCGCTCTTTTGGGGCTGGAGCGGAGTCGGGAACGGAACGCCATTCGCCGAGCCTCATAGCCACCCCTACGACCTGCCCCAGAACTTCCGCCTCATGACGGCCGAACACCCGCGGCGCAACCGGCGAGAGCGGGTGCGGCTGCAGAATGATGTCCTCCCGGGTCAAGGTGCACCAGCAGCAAGTATGGCCATCTCTGGTCTCGATAAAATAAATAGGGCGCTCATATTCCGAACGCCAGCCACCTTCCGACACCTTGCTCTTAGTTTCATCAACCTGAATGAAACTGCTCGGCGGCAGAATCGGATACATCGTCAAGTCTTCACTGCCAATGTAACCGTAGGTGTAGTCAACCTTCGACAGTCCTTCCAAATAGACAAGCGGGACCGTTCCCCATTGTTCGATCATGCGGCCAAAGTTCAAAGTCTTGCGCGGATCGAAGCTGGGATCCATCCGGATAGGAATTTGGACGGTGCTGGTATTTGCCAGGGCATGTGAAAAATGCGAGCGCGGAGGAACTGATATTTCCATGTCCGAAATAGTCGCGTCCAGGTTTACCCCATACCAGTTGAGGAGTTCACGGAGGTCCCGGCGATAAATGATTGTAAGAGAGTAAAGGCGGTAGATGCTTGGAATCACGCCTTTGGTTTCGAAATCCGAAAGTCGGCTGATGGGAACGAAATACTCTTCGTTGGCGTGCTTGCGGGCGAGACGCTCACTTGCCGTCTCCACATCCCGCATTGTGAGGCCCAGCTGCTCGCGAACAATGCGAAGGTTTTGCCCTCCGGCTGTGATCAAAATTCTTACCTCGACGGCTGCAAGTTCAACAATAATAACAGGTTCCGAACAATAATTGCCGGCGGGAACCCTCGGAATGTTCGGAAAACCCTGCAACTACTTACGCGGACTGACCGGAATAGTACACGAAACCCTTTCGCTGTTGTTCTGAATTTGTAACAAATTGATGCTGAGCAGCACGAAAATAGAGGACTTTGACTAACGGAATTTTGGAATTCCACGCAATCTCGAGGCACACCTCAAGCTTTGAAAGGAGTGAACGTGCTTCACGGACAGGTTAGTCCGCAGCGTTCATAGTGGGCTCGGCGCTAGCGTGCACCAAAGGCGTTTCAACCAGATGTTCGTTGACAAACCAGGCCTGAAGCTCATTCGCGCGCAGGACGTCGCTGACCACCATGTCATTCGTTCCATGGTCGCCAATTTTGTCAGCCTTGTCAGCTATTTGCCGGCATTCGCGGATGATGATCTGGTGAGCGTCGAGCAGGCGAGATAGTACGACCGGAACTTCTTCCCTGCCTCGCGGCGGACGTTCAATCTGCGTGGTTTCCGCAACGTCGGGCGCCATCGCAATCGCTACGCCACCCAGCAACTGAATGCGCTCGGCGATTGTGTCCACAATCTCGACCTGTTCGCTGTAATGTTTGTCGTGTAGC
>QHZV01000208.1 GCA_003224785.1 Acidobacteriota bacterium | reverse complement strand
CGCATAAATCCGATTCGAGTCTCCGCCCGAGACACTGACTCCAATGCGTCCCATAATTCCTTCGGGCAAACCATTGCTCTCAAGACGCTTCCACGTGGTCCCGCCGTCCGAGGACTTATACAAGCCGCTGCCCGGGCCGCCACTGTCCAGGCTATAAGGCGTGCGCATCACTTGCCACAAGCTGGCGTAGAGAATGTTCGAGTTGCTGGGATCAAACACCACGTCAATTGCGCCGGTGTGGTCATCTTTGTACAGGACCCTTTCCCAGGTCTTGCCACCGTCTCGGGTGCGGAAAATACCACGTTCGGAATTCGGGCCATAGGCGTGCCCCAAGGCGGCTACGAACACTACATTTGAGTCTTTGGGATCAATAATGAGCGCGCCGATGTGCTGGGTGTCGCGCAGACCCACGTTCTTCCATGTTTTGCCGTCATCCATGGACTTAAACACGCCATCGCCGTATGACATGTTTCCGCGGATGCACGCTTCACCTGTTCCGGCATAGATCACATTGTGGTCCGAATCAGCAATCGCGATGGCGCCGATCGATGATGTAGTCTCGTGATCGAACAGCGGTTTCCAGTTCACGCCGGCATCGCTGGACTTCCACACTCCACCGGCCACCGCGCCGAAATAATAGGTTTTTGGATCGCCGGGAATGCCCGCTACGGCCAGAACGCGGCCGCCGCGAAACGGACCGATGTTGCGCCAATGCATCGCACCAAATAATTTTTGATCGTAGGTCTGCGAACTAAGCGAAATGGCGGATAGCAAGAGCGCGAGCACGAGCAACAATTTCCGCATCGGTGATCCTCCAGAATGAAACTGCGACCGATCATCTTACCCCAATGCCCAATGGTGAGTAATGCAATTGGGATGAGACGCGGAGAGTACAAGCTTGAAATCAGGTTCTTCCAGATTAGCTGTGGGAGGGGTAGTTTGTGCCCCGGCGGTGATGACGCTACTGTCAGGCACCCCCGAGGATCAGGAGAAAGAAACAGGCACATGGTGCGCCTGCTGACTTCATGTTTGCTTACGCTACTTTGCGCAGGTTGTCGCTGCCTCGATCGTCAATTTTTCGCGCGCCGCCTGTGCCCGCGATCACTTCCGTGCCGTGAGCTTGGTCATCGCGCCGGCCAAACGCCAAACGCCAAAACCACGTGAGTACGACAGCGCCGCCAATTGCCACCAGGATCGTATAAATCATGCCGCCGTGGCCTTGAAAGCCCAGTGCTCGCATGATCCAGCCACCGCCAATCGCGCCCACGATTCCGATTAGAATGTCCATCATTGGACCGTAACCAGAACCGCGCATGATCTTGCCGGTGGCCCATCCTGCGATCAAGCCGACGATTATCCACCAAAGTACATGCATAGGATCACCGCTCAGACAAAACTAGAATAGGGATGAGGTTTGCTGGAAAACGATCAGTTCGCTACTGTAATGAACTTTCGTTCTACCTGTAGAAATGGATTGAGAGTTTTGTGCTCAGTGGATTTCGATAGAAACTAAATCTCCATCAGCTTTGCCGCCGGCCTTGTAGTTGACGTTGACTGGCACGCCCTTCCACTCGCAAGAAAATTCGCCGGCTCCTATGACCGCAAGGTTCTTGTAGTCTTGCACGATCAGGCGGAGAGTCTTGCCTTCGCTTGTTACCTTCAACAAGGCCTCAGGTTGATGGGAGCAGTCCACCGAAAGCAGTGTCGCCTTTAAGAACTTCACTGGACGCCGGTCCATTTGCGCTTCTTTGGCAGGCGGCTTCGCCGGGGTGGGGTCGCTGTCTTCTTCGTCTGAATCAATGCTTTGTTTTTTCGGCTCAACCTCCGCGCTTTTGTGGGCTTGAGCTTCTTCGAGCGGCGGCACGCCATATTTTTCGAGAAATGGCAAATCAATCAGAATCTTCTTGGACTGTTCGGCAAGTTGTGGATTCTGGCTCTGCTTTAGTCGCTCCAGCGTGGCCTTTGCCTCGTCGAACTTCTTTGCCGCCAAATACGCCCGTGCCAGTCGAAGTTTGTAGTCCTCATCTCGAGGATTCAACTCCACAGCCATTTTCATCGCCTCAATGGCGGCGTTCGCTCCACCGCCCGTGAGCCGGGCCCAGCCCAGCATGTCATACGCTTCAGCGAAATCAGGAAACTCCTGCAACACAATGTGGAGACTCTCCATCATGTTCGCCAGGCCTTGGATTTTCGCGCCCTTCTCGCCGGAGTGATAGGCAGCGAGGGCCAGACCCATTCGGACCCATGGGTCGGCTGAATTCAGGCGGATCGCCTCGCTGAGTTCTTCAAACGCATGGTTGGTGTCGCCTTTCTGGACATACGCCCAAGCCAGCGCTCGGTGCGCAACGGCACTCTCTGTTTTCTCGTCTGCCACAAGCGCTTCGAGCTTTTCTATGGCTTTGGCCCGTCGCTCAGGTATGCGCAGGGCCATCTCATTCAGCAGGGCTTGGCCTTCTGCGGACGAAACCTGCTTTGAGCTAGTGGCGACTTCGTCTAAAGAAAATGGCAGGGCAAGCTGGGATAAGGCGGAATCAAGCGCATGGCTCGCCTGTCGCGATTGCGCTAGCGCGTCTTGTAGTTGAGTCAAAGACTTGAAGTAGTCCTTAACTGCTTTGTCCAGTTGCGCCACCGTCATCCCAAAGGCTTCCTGGATGGCCTGCGGCGTTGGCACTTTCTGGTTTTCCACCAGTTCGAAGTATTTCCCAACATCGGGCAGGCGGTTCTGCCTCAGCAAGTAGTGCACAAATATCCAGGACTGCGCGTAGAACAGGGTGTGGTGGGTTCCTTCCTGACCGTTTACAACGCGATTTCTCATTTCGAACAAATCCGGCCAAGTGAGCCATACCGGATTATTCAAGATCTCGGTGAACGACTTAGGCGGAGCATTCTGATTTTGATTTCCAAGCAAGTCCGTAACGAAGCCAGAATTCAGTTCGGGATCGCCACCCAGTTCGGCAGCTTTCTGAGTCAGATGCAAAGATGAAAAATATTCCGCGAAGCCTTCGTCGAACCAGGGCTGGGTGGGCGGATAGTTATAGTTCAGCAGATAGTGAGCAAACGGGTGCTCGATGGCGCGCCAACTGTCGGGCGCAAACAGATTGAGAACGATGAGCACGCGGTCTTCGCCACCTAGAAAAAACGCAGGAG
>QHZV01000207.1 GCA_003224785.1 Acidobacteriota bacterium | reverse complement strand
GGAAGCGCCCCAGACCGAGCGCGAGCGTGTATTCGACGCCTTTCGCCATTGGGGCTACCTGGAAGCCGACCTCGATCCTCTCGGTTTTCTTGCGCCGGTGCCGCATCCCGAACTGCAGCTCGAGGGAGAATTTGCCCAGGAAGCCCGCAATTTTTATTGCAGCACCGTCGGCGTCGAGTTCATGCACATTCCAGATCCTGAGCGCCGCCGTTGGATTCAGGAACGACTTGAGGCCGAGCCTGCGCCGGTTGATCAGGAACGCGCACTCGATCAGCTGATCCGCGCCGATCTGTTCGAACTCGTGTTGCAACAACGGTATCTCGGCACCAAGCGATTTTCACTCGAAGGCGTCACCGCGCTCATTCCTCTGGTTGATGAAATTCTCGATGGCGCGGGACAGTACGGGGCAGTTGAACTGGTCATGGGCATGAGCCATCGCGGACGCCTGAACGTGGTGGCGCACATCGCCAAGCGCGCGCCGGAAGAAGTTTTCGCTGGTTTTGAAGATGTGGACCCCCGCAGCGTACTGGGCGGCGGTGACGTGATATTCATCTGGTTTCGAATCCGAGTCATCTGGAAGCGGTTGACCGGGTGACCGTCGGCCGAACTCGCGCCAAGCAAGATCGCGCAGGCAAGGGCGGCGTCAAGCAGTTCTTGCCATTGCTGGTGCACGGTGACGGCGCATTCGCTGGACAAGGCGTATTCGCTGAGACTCTGAATCTTGCGGACATTCCGGGTTACACCGTCGGCGGAACCGTGCATGTGATCGTCAACAACCTGATTGGATTCACGACGACTTCGCGCGAGCTGCATTCTTCGTTGTTTGCGGCGCAGCTTGCGCGCCGCCAGGACGTACCCATTTTTCATGTCAATGCCGAAGATGTAGATGCAGTCATCCGCATAGCGCGGCTGGCGCTCGATTATCGCTACACATTCGGCAGCGATGTGGTGGTTGACCTGATCGGCTATCGTCGCCATGGCCACAGCGAAGTGGACGATCCAACCATTACTCAGCCTCTGATCTACAAAGCGATTAAAGAACATCCGCCGCTCTGGGAAATCTACGCCGACGACAACGGTCTGCAAGACGCGCGGAGCCGTGCGGACGGGATCAAAGCTGAATTAGAAGCTGCACAAAAGCGCGCGGGATCTATCCGAAAGAAGCCCAGCCTGCGTCAGCTTCCAGATTACTGGGACAAATACAAAGGACTGCGCCACAAACCGCAATATGAAGTTGAGACGTCTGTCTCTTCAGAAGAATTGGCGCAGGTGACGCAGCGGCTCACAACTTTCCCTGCCAGCTTCCACATTCATCCCAAAGTTGGCAAACTGCTGGAACAGCGCGCCGAGATGGGAACTGGCAAGCGCCCGGTTGATTATGGGATGGCTGAAGCTCTGGCCTTTGGCAGCTTGCTTAAATCCGGGACCCCGATCAGGCTCAGCGGGCAGGACAGCCGGCGCGGCACGTTCAATCAGCGCCACTCGGTTCTGCTAGATATCGAGAATGAGCAGGAATATGTTCCTCTGGAGCACATTTCAGATGGTCAGGCTCGCTGCCAAATTTATAACTCGACGCTCTCTGAAGCCGGCGTGTTGGGTTTTGAATACGGCTACAGCCGCGATTACCCCGAGACACTGGTTTTATGGGAGGCGCAATTCGGCGACTTCGCCAATGTGGCGCAGGCAGTGATTGATCAGTTCATCGTTTCCGGCGAAGCCAAGTGGGACCTGCTCTCGGGACTTGTCCTTCTGCTTCCTCACGGATATGAAGGTCAGGGGCCCGAGCACTCGAGCGCCCGCATTGAACGATTTCTGCAACTCGCAGCTTTTGATAATTTCCAAATCGCGCAGCCCTCAACCGCTGCGCAATACTTCCATCTGCTTCGCAGGCAGGCGCTGCGTCCATGGCGAAAGCCGCTGGTAGTATTTACGCCTAAGAGCATGCTGCGCCATCCCGAGGCATCGTCTGCGATCGATCAATTCTCTAGCGGCAATTTCCTGCGGGTGCGTCCCGATGCGGAAGTCCATGAAGCTCGCCGCATTCTGCTCTGCACTGGCAAGATCGGGCACGAGCTTCGTATGGAACGCAAGAAGAAGAAAATCTCGGATGTCGCGATCGCATTTGTCGAGCAGCTCTACCCATTTCCAGAGACCGAACTCGCAGCCGAACTCTCGCGATACCCGGACGCCGAAATCGTCTGGGTGCAGGAAGAACCCTCTAACATGGGCGCGCTCAACTACATTCTTCCGCGGCTGCGACGCTTGGCCGGAGACCGCCCCATTCTTTCTGTGAAGCGTTCGGCGAGCCCCAGCCCAGCCACCGGTTCCGCGAAAGCGCATGATGTTGAACAGAAAACCATTCTCTCGCTGGCCTTGACCGCCAATGGCCACTGAACCGGTAGCAGTGCCTGCAAACTCGACTCGCAAGCGCATCTTTCTTATTCTGCTTGGCTCTTTTATTGCGATGATTGCGGTCGTCGCAGTCAGCGTAGGCTATGGCGTTCACCGTTTCTGGGAAGATGCGTTGCGGGTGGAAATCGCGCGCAATCTCACCCAGAAGACACAGATGTTTGCTGCCCGAGTCAACACCGACCACGAGCACAAGGTCGAAGATATCGCCGCGCAGGAAGGGCTTTCAGCTGGTGCGCGCGCGACCGTAATTGACACAAACGGGAGAGTCGTCGCGGACTCCGAAGTCCAACTTTCAGCGCTCGAAAATGAAGGCCGCCGGCCCGAGTTTGTGGCCGCTCTGCGTGGAGAAACCAGCGTCGTGACCCGCAAGAGAAATGATTATGGCGTCGCGGTGCTTTATGCGTCTGCGCCGGTTTCGGGGGGCGCAGTGCGCCTGGCCTATCCGCTCAATGATGTTGATATCGCGATCGGGCATGGCCGACGCATTTTATTTCTGGGCGGGGGTCTGGCCCTTCTTGCGGGGCTAGCGATCTCTTGGCTCACAGCTACGACTGTAGTGCGGACCAATCGCAACGCCTGAAGCCACAGGCATCACCTACGTTAGTGTTCCTTCCTTACAATATTTCTCCTCTACAAACGTCTTCACAGTAGATGGACGCGGAGCTGAGCATCGGGGCCCTGGAGGGCCATACTGAAGCGATGACCGGCGAGCAAGACCGGCAAATCTCGGAGGCAGTCGAGCAGCAGCGTGGGCGCCTGCGAAACTTTATCCGCAGCCGCGTGCCCGATCCCAACGATGCCGAAGACATTCTGCAAGACGTCTTCTACGAACTGGTCGTCGCATACCGTTTGATGAAGCCGGTGGAGCAAGCCACAGCCTGGCTCTTTCAGGTGGCGCGCAACCGCATCATCGATCGCTTTCGGCGACAGCAAATGCTGCCTTCACTCGATG
Organism: Acidobacteriota bacterium; assembly: GCA_003224785.1. Lineage (GTDB taxonomy): Bacteria > Acidobacteriota > Terriglobia > Terriglobales > Acidobacteriaceae > Gp1-AA145. Next base: position 12,771 of record QHZV01000207.1, on the reverse strand, counting down.
CCGGCCCAGACGTTTCGTTCGCGCGAGGCGTTCTGATAGCGGCGATTGAGGCCGCGCTCGAAGAACTTCCGCCTGAGCAGCGAGAAGTATTCATCGCCAATGAAATCGAAGGCAAAACATTTGCAGAGCTTGCGGCCGAGACTGGGACCAGCATCAACACATTGCTCTCGCGCAAACGATACGCAGTCTTGTACCTGAGGCGGCATCTGCGCGAGATCTACCAGGAATTTCGAGATCTACCGTTTAATGAGGAGAAATGAAATGAGAGCTAACAGAGTAGCCCGAATGTTGATATTCGTGTTGGTTGTTCTGATCATTGTTGGGGCCGGCTTCGCAACGGCGGTGTTGCACCTGTGGAACTGGTTGATGCCGGCAACATTCGGCCTGCATCCGATCACGTACTGGCAGGCCCTGGGACTTCTGGGACTTAGCTGGCTGCTCTTTGGAGGTCCGCGAACCTGGTTCGGAGGAGGGCACCGTCATTACTGGCAGCATCGGATAAGGGCACGGTGGGAATCCATGACTCCAGAAGAACGCGAACGCTTCCGCCACGGCATGTCGCATCGCTGCGGCCACGCGAAAACGCCTCCGACCGAGTCGAAGGCGTGAGGTGTAAAGATGAATCTGCTTTCAATTTGAACTGAAGCTTACGCTACGGTCCGAAGCTTCCCAGGCATGAAGTGATACGGAGGCCAAGGCCCGCTGACCGACATTTCGCAGTTTTTCAGCTGCTTGGCAGCGCTGGCGTAGCGATTCTGATATTTCTCGATGGACTTGGAATCAATCAGGTGAGCAATATCAATGAGCATTCCGTCGGTAGCGACCCGCTTGCAACTGATTTCTTCCTCGATCGGGTTGAAGAGCCTGTGCACCTGCACCGAAAGCGCTTTAGCTTTGGTCTGGCGCTCGCGGTCAGCCATGGCTTTTTCGCGGAGCTTGCATAGATACTCCCCGCCAACCGAGTCGGGAATAATGACGTCCTGAAGCTGCCGCAGAGACCCATCCCGCACCAGCAACTTCACATGCATTTCGGCCTTGCCCTTCAGCCGCGCCACACTTGCGCCGAACGCGCGCCGATTGCCGCGAACTGCTTGACGCAGGCAATCATCACTGTCAAAAATCGTGCCAAACCGGAACGGCAGCACCGTCCCCTGGCGGAAGCACACGCTCACCACTCGCGCGTGTTCTAAAACATGTTTTTCTTCCAGCGTCGAGCTCGCGCGATCGAACTCACTCACGATCACCGCGAATTCACCGCTGGGATAACTTAGGATTGTGGCGCCATTCACGCCCTGGATACCTTCTAGTACGAATGGCCTTCGCGTCCGTGTTGCGTTAGGCAGGTGCCGCTGCTCAGTCAGGCAGTACGCGTACCAAGACATAGAGTCTCTCCAAAAAGCTGGTCGAGGCGAAAATGCTGCCTCGGTTTTGAGACAACTCGTTAGTTTCGAACCCGGGAAGAATGGGCGGTTTTAACACAGAACCGGATGCTTAAGGCTGCTGCATCCAGGATCATCTTACCTCCGGGTAATCAAAAAATGCAACTATTTCGTTGCACCTTGCATCTTCCCGGCATTTTTTTGTGTGTCAGTGCGCGGCGGCACGGCAAAAAACACCGCTAAGGCGATATTCAGCAGCAAGCTTGCGGGAACGCTGACCCACGTCAGGCCAAAACAAATCAGGTACGAGATTGGACCAACCGCATACTGCTTTGAGATTGCATCGGCTGAATCATGTGTGGCTGAATCCAACAGTCCCCTTCTAACTACATGATGCCAAAGGATATTGAAGAAAACTGCGATCAGAACGTAGGTGCCATTGAAGATCGCCGCTGATATCGTTTTGCCGCCTGTGTAATAGTGAGCGGCAAGCAGCGCTGTGGGAAAGGGAACTGCACTCACCCCCAGCAGGAGCAATAGATTTAGGAACATCAATCCATTGTCCGACCGGCGTATGTGGTTAAACAGCCGGTGATGATTCACCCACATGATCCCGATGAAAGCAAAGCTGATTAGGTAGGCGATATAAGTGGGCCATTGTCGTCTCAACGCCGCGCCAAGTGGTCAAGACATTTGATTCCAGAATCAAATTTAAAAAATGGGTACCCTACTCTTGCCGCGTTTTCTCCGACAGGGTGGGGGTTCTGACTCCTTGTTAATCACGGCGTCACGCGCTCAAGAATCTGCGAGTCCGGCTCGGTCCACGCCGACGCGCCTTCGTGCGTCAACCTCTGTGCCGCATCATCCCAGTGCAATCGCGTCGTTTTGAAATCGCCTTTTTCATAGCCATAAGTGTTTCCGTCATCGGAGTAAATTGTGAACTCTCCATCCGCGCCTGGATAAACCCGCACGTGCTCAATCTTCTGCGCCTGGCTCGTGCTCTCGATTGATGAGCCTAATGGCACAACCGAACCTGCTCGCACGAACAAAGGCAGGATGTCGACAGGTGCATCAACTTTGATCGTCTGACCACCATGTACCCGCTCGCTAGTCCAGTAGTTGAACCAGTCGGTTCCCGCAGGAAGGTAAATTTCGCGGCTGGTCGCGCCCTGCTCAGTTACAGGCGCAACCAAAAATGCCGGACCGAACATGTACTCGTCACGCAGATCCGCGATCTTCGGATCATTCGGAAAATCCATAAACAGCGCTCGCATGAACGGCGCACCAGTCTGATAGGTCTTGTACCCGAGCGAATAAATGTACGGCATCAGCTGATATCGCAACTTCAAATACTTCTCCAAAATCGGTTCGGCCTGTTTGCCATACGACCAAACCTCGTTATATTTGCGGCTGCCGTGCGTGCGCATGATCGGCAGAAACGTTCCGTACTCAAACCACCTCGCATAAAGTTCGGGATAGTCATCGTATCCGCCGACGTTCTCGCGAGCATCGGAAGGATCGAGCAGTGGCGCATGCGCGGGATGATGCACTAGCGGCAAATACTGCCATCCGCCAACATCGTTCGTCCAATACGCCATGCCTGAGGCAGTGAAGTCGAGGCCGGTTGGAATCTGCCGCCTGAATGCGTCCCATGTTGGATAAATATCCGATGACCAGATCATCGTCCCATTTCGCTGCGATCCGAGATACGCATCGCGGGACAGAATCAGGGCACGATGTTTCACGTCACGCCGAAACCCGTCGTACATTGCACTGGTATGCACCAGCGGATAGATGTTGAAGTATCGCGTCCCCGGCCCAACCGAAAGATAACTGCCATTGGGCGGCAGGTCGGGTTCAGTCTCGTCCATCCACAGACAATCGAAACCCTCGCTGAGAATATTGTCGCGAATCACCCCCCAATACCAGCGCGCCGCCTCGGGATTCGACGTATCAATATCGGAGCCGGCACGATCGTATGGCAAACCGTTGGTCGGAGTCCCATCCGCCAGGTGCTCGAACCAGCCGTGCTTCAGAATGAAATCGTAATAGCGCGACTGCTTTGTAAACCGCGGCCAGACGCTGATCATGGTTTGAAACCCCATGTCGTGCAACTGCTTGTTCATGGCCGCCGGATCCGGAAATCTGTCGGGAACGAAATCGAGCTGGCCCATGGTGTTGTAATAAAACCAGTCGAGCACCAGCACATCGGCAGGCAAATGCCGCTCACGATATCCCTTGGCAACGTTCAACATCTCTTCCTGCGTGATGTAGCGCTGCTTGCATTGCACGAATCCGTACGCAGCTTTGGGCAGCATCGGTGTCGTTCCGGTTAGCAACCGATATCCGGAATAAATTTCGTCGGTATCGTTGCCGGCAATCACAAAAAACGAGACCCGATTCCCCACTTGCGAAATCCAGTTCGTCTCCTGGTTCAATCGTCGTCTTCGACGGATTGTCCCAGATCATTCCATAACCTTTGTTCGTCACCACAAACGGCACGCAGATGCTCGGCGCGCCGGTCGCGGTGTAGTTGTGCCAGCACTCAACCGTGTGTCCGCGATGATCGAGAAAACCTTCCTGGTTCTGGCCGAGGCCGTAATAATGCTCGTCATCCGGAGAGACGAACGTCGCGCCCACCTGATAAAACTTCTCATCACTTGGCCGCCGATCGTTCTCGAGTTGCGCATTGCCGTCTTTGTAATTGGGGACCGACTGCGACCAGCCGGTCATTTCCAGCAGTTTCTTTCCAGTCGGTGTGCTGATGATGATGTGCGCGGGAGGCGCTGATCCGTTGAAGAATTTCGCGATGTCGCGCTCAGTGCGTGAGGGGTTCGCGGGGTGATTTGCTTCAACTGTGACGACCATCCGCGACGATCGATAAACGTCGCCTGCCTCCGAATGTGCTGAATTCCAACCCTCGGCGGCCGCATGCGCGCCAAAGCCGAAGCCCGGTGCTTCCGCAGCCTGATCTTTCTGCAGGCTAAGCGTTACTCGAATGATGTTCGGCGCGTAAGGCTCAAGCACGACTGTGCTGTTGTCGCGGGTGAGAACGAGCGTGTGTTGCTGCGCCGAGGCAGAACTCGCCAGCATAGATGCCAGAATGAAAACCACCGCTCTACCCGTCTCATTCTTCATCACGCTTCCGCTCCCCTCGCCGTCTGCACCGCTCGTAGCACCGCCTGCGCTTTGTTCATGCTCTCCTCATATTCCGTTGCGGGATCTGAATCCGCCACAATGCCTGCGCCCGCCTGCAAATACGCCTTCTTGCCTTTCATCAGCATGGTACGAATCGCAATGCACGAATCCAGGTTCCCCGCGAAATCCGCATACAACACCGAACCGCCATAAACTCCACGCCGGGTTGGCTCCAACTCTTCAATGATCTGCATGGCTCGAACTTTCGGCGCGCCGCTCAAAGTTCCAGCCGGGAAACATGCCGCAAACGCATCCAGCGCGTGCAGTTCGGGCCGCAGTTTGCCCTCAAGCGCCGACACTAAATGCATGACATGCGAATAGCGTTCCACATACATCAGGTCCTTTACCTTCACCGATCCATACTTGCTGACCCGGCCCAAATCGTTGCGCCCCAAATCAACCAGCATCACGTGCTCGGCGCGCTCTTTTTCGTCGGTCAACATCTTTTCTTCGAGACGGGCATCTTCCAGTTCGTCTTTGCCGCGCGGGTGCGTTCCGGCAATGGGACGATACTCCAGCTTGCGACCAGTCACGCGCACCAGCATCTCCGGCGATGATCCCAGCACATGCGTGTCACCCATTTTCAGAAAATACAAATACGGCGAAGGATTCCCGGCGCGCAGCGCGCGATAAATATCAAATGGCGGAACCTCGGGTGTGAAGTCCAACCGCTGCGAAAGCACAACTTGAAAAATATCTCCCGCCGCGATGTACTCCTTTGCATTCCGAACTAATTGCTCAAAGTCCTTTCGTGTTGTCTGGGGCCGCACGTTAAACCTTCCCCGGCGCTTGCCTCGAGACTTATGCCACTCGCCGGGCCGGAGCCCACTCGCCAGTTTCTTTTCGAGAGCGGCAATGTCACGAACCGCGCGATCGTAAGCCTGCCGTGGACTCTCGGCTGAGACGTCGGGCACGGCGATAATGTGAATTTGGTGTCGAAGGTGATCGAACGCCAGCAGCCGGTTGAAAAACATCAGGACACAGTCAGGAAGGTGAAGATCGTCTTTCGTTTCGTTGCCGATGTTTTCGAGCTGGCGAACAATATCATAAGAACAAAACCCGACCGCACCGGCGCTAAAAGGAGGCAGTCCGGGAACCGCAGCCAGTTTGTGTTTAGTAAGCAATTGTTTCGCGAGCTGGAACACATTGCCATCGTGCCGCTCGCGCTTCTTGCCTTCCTGAACGATAGTCTGCCGACCATCGGTCTGCAGTTTCATGTAGGGACGCGCACCGAGAAATGTGTAGCGGCCAATTTGCTCGCCGCGTTCGACCGACTCAAGCAGAAAAGCATCCCGCTCGCCTCGCGAGATCGCAAGAAAAGCCGAAACTGGCGTAAGCAAGTCCGCCATAACCGACTTGACCACGGGGACCAGCGTTGAGTCGCGGGCGAGACGAGAAAACTCTTTGTAGTCGGGACGAAGCATGAGATTCCAATACGGAAGCAACATTATAGGGGAGTGAGCGAATGTTGCTCGAAGCGCCGATCCAAACAGTTCGATATCAGCCGCTCGGGAGTGGCCCACGATCAAAGAGATCGCAACGGCTTGTACTAGCGCTGGATAGCGCCTGTGTAATACATTTTCTCCAGCTCCCGCTGCACCTTCGCCGACAACTTGTCCATCTCCCTCAACGTCATCCCCGCCGTCGGAATAGACTCGCCGACTCTCATTTCCAGCCGCCGCGGCTTGATGTGATACGTATCCATCGGCAGCAGCTCATACGTTCCGATCAGCGCGACGGGCACCACATCCACTTGCGCCTTGATCGCGAGGCAAAATGCACCGGGCAGAATCGACTGAATGCGACCGTCTGAAGTTCGCCCGCCTTCTGGGAAAATGACCAGCGGCATTCCGCCTTTTAACGTCTTAAATGCTGATCGTATGCTCGCCACAGACCGCGCCGGATGCTGCTGGTCCACGCACACCTGCCCGGAGCGCTTCAAGTGCCAACCAACAATCGGGTATGACAGCAACTCTTTCTTGAACACGATTCGAAACTGAAAGGGCAGATACGCATACAACACGGGGATGTCGAACGCCGAGCCGTGGTTCACGGCAAATACGTGAGGCTTGCTTGTATCGATTTTTTCCAGCCCGACAACTCGCATCGGAGAAAAAATCGTCTTCATGATCATCTTCGCCCAGGCGCGAGCAAATGCATGAAGCTTGCGTCCATCTTTGTCGAAGAAGCCGAATGGAATGGAAGCAATGCCGAAAAGGACGGTATAGGCCCAGATCAGCAGATCGAAAAATAAGTAAGAACGCAGCCGGCTGAGAAGGCCATACTTTCCGGTTTCAACTGGCGCGATGTTTTGTTTCTGCTCCTGGGGCGTCTCGGTTACCGTACTATTTTCCATCGGAGCCAACTCCCAGAGTGCGCATCGCCTCACCCACGACATAAATCGAGCCGGTAATCACAACAACTGCGTCGGATCGCCCTGAGCGTGTAGGTCGGACATCTTTGTCCGACACCGCCAGAATGCCCGCTCGCTCGATGGCCGCTGCTACGTTGCTGGCCAATTCAATGTCGGACTGAGTGCGAACCGCAGCTTCCCGAATTTCCTCAGGTGTCGCCGACCGTGGGTTGTCAGCACTGGTGACGATCACCCGCTCCGCCAGCGGAAACAAGATTTCTGCAATCTCGCCGATCGCCTTATCGCGCATCGCACCAAACACCAGAATGAGCCTTCGTTCTTCGTAGCAGTTCGAGAGCGTCGAGCGAAGCGCCCAGGCCCCAGCGGGATTGTGCGCCACATCGAGAACGAATTCGGGCGCCCCTCCTGATGGCGAAATCACTTGGAAACGCCCGGGCCACTGAGTTTCACGAATGCCACGCTCGATCGATTCTGCAGTGATAGCAAATCCTTGTGTGGCGAGTTCCTCCGCCGTCGCTATCGCAAGGGCAACATTCCGTAACTGATGCCGTCCGACGAGCGCCGTTTCAACTCGGATCTGCTTCCCCATAACCTGCAAGGGATATTGCGCCACCATTCCGTTACCGCTGTTCTTTGCGCTGCTTGCGGCGCTCTCTGCGTCTTTTGCGGTTAAGCGCTTTCGCGCGTAAGTTTCCGCCTTTGGCGAAATCGGCGGCACATAAGGCACCGCGCTTATGGCGCATGCATCTTGCTCCAAAATCGCGTTCCCAATCACGTCATTCGCCTGCGGACTCTGCGGAAGTGTAACCACAACTCCGCGTGGCCGGATGATCCCCACCTTCTCGCGCGCGATCTCCGCAATGGTGCTGCCCAAAAACTTCTCATGATCGAGCGAAATATCGGTGATCACACTGACCCGCGGCTCAACCACATTGGTTGCATCCAGGCGTCCGCCCATTCCCACTTCGAGCACAGCGATCTCCACTTTGCTGGTCGAGAAATATTCAAATGCTATTGCCGTCAGCATCTCAAAAAAACTGGGATGCCACGGCAGCTCACCATCCTCGACCAACCGTTCAGCCGTGCGTTCCACCAAATCGTGCAACAATGCGAACTTATCGTCCGCGATCTGCTCACCGTTGATCTGAATACGTTCGTTGATTCGGATTAAGTGCGGCGACGTATAAAGTCCCGTCCGAAATCCCGATGCACGCAAGATCGAGTCTAGCGTGGCCGCGGTCGAGCCTTTGCCGTTCGTACCCGCAATCAGCACCGCAGGAAAACGCCGTTCAGGATTTTCCAGCGCCGTCAGCAGCACCCGCATGTGCCCCAAATCGAACTTGTGCGAAGGCGTCTGCGCCAGTTCGTGTCCGAGCGCATACATGCGTGCCACAGCGGTTTGGTAGGAAGCAGACATGGGTCGTGTGGGGCAGGCGCCCTCGCCCGCCTGAACGTTAACTCAAATATAAAGGATTTAACTCGCGACTGACGGCTGGCGGCTCACGCCAGGGCTCATAAACTCCAACGCTCGTGAGATGTACGCTTTCATCTCCTTGCGATGCACTACGGCATCGAGCATTCCATGTTCGAGGAGGAATTCGCTCCGCTGGAACCCAGGCGGAAGTTTCTGACGGATCGTCTGCTCAATCACACGCGGGCCGGCGAATCCGATCAGCGCTCCGGGTTCAGCAATATTGACGTCGCCGAGCATCGCGAATGATGCGGTCACGCCCCCGGTCGTCGGATCGGTGAGCACAGAGACGTAGGGCACGCGCGCTTCGTCCAACCGAGCCAGAGCAGCGGAAATCTTCGCCAGCTGCATTAGGCTCAGCACACCTTCCATCATCCTCGCGCCACCGGATGCAGAAATAATAATGATCGGCTTGTTTTTCTCCAGAGCTTCTTCAATCGCGCGGGTGATGACTTCGCCGACCACAGCACCCATGCTTCCTCCAATGAAGCTATACTCCATCGCGCTGATGATGACGTCCCGGCCATTCAATTTGCCACGAGCATTGATGACGGCATCCGTAAGTCCGGTCTCTTCTTGTGCCTTTTTCAGCCGTTCCGAGTATGGCTTCAGGTCCACAAATTTCAGTGGATCGGTCGAGGCAAGATTATCGCTGAAAGTCTCATACTCGCCATCATCAAACAGATTTGCGAGCCGCGTGCGTGCGTCAATGCGGAAGTGTTTGCCGCATTTCGGGCAAACATTCTGGTTCTCTTCCAGATCTTTCTTCCAGATGATCTGGCGGCAACTTTCACATTTCACCCACAACCCTTCGGTGCGCATCTTCTTTTCGCCCGAAGCGTCAAGGTCACCGGATTGTCGTTTGAACCAAGCCATAAAACAGATTCTGTAAATTGGTAATTTTGTAATCGGATAATTTGGGACCGCTGAGGTCGAGACTTTTAAATTACCCAATTACAAAATTCCCAATTACCAAATCAATATTCAATCCCTCTCTGCGCCAGTACGCCTTTCTCATACGCGTGCTTCACCTGGCGCATTTCGGTCACCGTATCGGCAAGCTCGACAATTGTCGGATGCGCGTTGCGTCCCGTCAAGATCACATGCACCATTTCCGGCTTCTGCTTCAGCGTTTCGACCACCTTCGCAGGATCAAGCATACCGTAGCTGATCGCATAATTGATCTCGTCCAGTATCACCACAACTTTCACGAACCCACGGCCCATCTGCTTCATGATGAATTTGTCACCGAAAGCTTTGGCCGCGTCCAGTTCCCCGTAGTGCCACGAACCTTTGATGAACTGCAGCATCAGCACACGCATCCCGTTCCCCACGGCGCGCAAAGCCGTGCCCATGGCGGCAGTCGTCTTACCCTTGCCAGGCCCAGTATTCACGATGATCAGACCACGACGAACATCGGCCATATGAGAACTTCAGATTGTACTTGCGGCCTTAACGTTTCCCAAACCCTAAACATTCCACTCCAAGATTCCGGGCTTGTGCGGGATGGGGTCTCGCCCGTCCAGAAGGAATCGTAATCTAGAATCGAGTTATTGAACCTCGATGACACCATCGTAGCGATCGCCACTCCGCCCGGCCGAGGAGGAATCGGTGTAGTGCGCTTCGCTGGCTCCGACGCACGCGACATCGCAATGCCCATGCTTCGACTCAAGCACGATCTCGAACCCGGCCGCGCAATTTTCGGAGAACTCATAGAACCGTGCGGCTCGGACACTGTTGTCCGATCACTCGATTCAACCCCGGTTCATAGGAATGCGGGGACAGCCGCCCTCGGCTGTCCGGCGGAGCAAAGCTCCGCAATCGACCAAGTCGTGGTCACCTACTTCGCCAAACCTCACTCCTACACTACCGACGACATCATCGAAATCTCCGCTCACGGATCGCCGGTCGTTCTCCGCCACATCGTCGAACTCGCATTAGAGCGCGGCGCCCGTCTCGCCGAACCCGGCGAGTTCACCATGCGCGCCTTTCTCAACGGTCGCATTGATCTCACTCAGGCCGAAGCCGTCCGCGATCTGATCGACTCTCAAACGCTGTACCAGGCGAAAGTTGCGGCCCAGCAGCTCGAAGGCGCACTCTCCCGACGCTTGCAGCCTGTCAAACAAAAGTTGGTCGACCTGATCTAGCCAATGTTCGTGCTCCTCTTGAAGAACTTGCCCGCTCATTCGCTTACGGCAAAATTGTCCACGAAGGTCTTACGCTCGCAATCGTGGGTCGGCCAAATGTTGGGAAATCAAGTTTGTTCAATTATTTAGTTGAACGCGATCGCGCCATCGTGACCGCAACTCCTGGAACTACCCGCGATCTTGTCACCGAAACGGTTTCGATTGGCGGCATTCCCGTAAAGCTGATAGATACGGCCGGAATTCGTGCTGCCCTGGATGAAGCCGAAGGCATCGGAATACAAAAATCCATGGAAGCCCTGGCCGATGCCGATATGGTATTGGTCGTGCGGGACGCATCCCAGCCTCTCACCAACGAAGACCAGGAACTGCTGAAGCAAGTGGCAGAGCGTTCGGCCGTCCTGGTTGAGAATAAGGCGGACCTGGTAGGGCAAGAGTTCCCGCCTCACGCAAATAATCGTGACGCGCCAATCCGCACCTCGGCCCTCACAGGTCAAGGGATTCCGGAACTTCGCGCCGCCATCCTGCAGCACGTAACCGGTAACGCGGGCGGCACCACGGAATCAGGATTCCTTACCAATGCTCGCCACCAATCGCTTGTTCGGGATTCTCTCAACGCCTTCGATGCCGCCACCCAAACCGTTCACAATCGCGTTCCGCACGAAATGCTATTACTGGACCTCTACAATGCCCTTCGTCCGCTCGACGAGATCACCGGAGCGACCACTAATGACGACATTCTTAACTTGATCTTCAGCCGATTCTGTATCGGCAAATAACTATCCGGCGGAATTTCATTCCGCACCTCCGACATCAGACTCATCAAATTGCCTTCTGAGTCCCGGAACTCAGCCAGCCAAAGATCATGATCGGGCATTCTCGCGACAATGTGTGGCTTGTCCTCTGCTTTCACACCCTTCTGTACTAGTCGATCGAAAGCGGCCTGAATGTCATCAACCTTAAAATAGAGAATTGACGAAGGATGATCGAATTCCGGCTTTTCCGGAGGAGTCAACATTAGCCGCACCCCGCCGCAATCAAAGAACGCGAGATGTTGAGTGCAATTTGGCGAACCTGCTTGAGTGCACTTTCTGAACTGACGGCTGGACTGGTTTTCATTTTGTTTGCCTCCAAGTATTGGTACGCTGATATAGTTAGCATAGCTAACTAACTTATGCAAGCTCACACTAAGCCCGTAAATATCCCGAAGCACGCCTTCGAGGCCGCCGATCGCGTGCATTCCTCCGCAATCCATCTGCTCCGAGGCCTGCGCATTCGCGACCGCGAGAGCGGAATTGGCCCGGCGCAGCTCTCGGCCCTTTCGGTGCTCGTGTTCGCTGGGTCGAAATCACTGGCAGAGTTGGCCCAGGCCGAACAGGTTAAGCCGCCCACTATGAGTCGAATCGTTGCCGGCCTTCGTCGCGCAAGCCTCGTTCGCCTGACTTCTAATAAGGCGGATGGCCGTGCCATCGTCATCACTGCGACTGCAAAAGGTGTCCGTCTCATGCAGCAAGCGCGTGTACGGAGAGTAGAGTCGCTGGCCCGGGCGATTTCTGCATTACCAGAACTCGAGGTCGGTTTGCTAGGCAAAGCCGCGGAAATAATCGAGAAATTAAGCAGGACAGTTTAGGCGTGACGAAGACGTGGAATCCGACCGTTGCGAAAACTCGTAACACCCGCACCACGGTTTAACGAGCTTAAATCTATGGCTGCGGCTGCCTGTTCCGCGATGGCGGGAAATTGGCCCTCACATGCCGCCGTATCTCTGTTAGAAATTCGCGAAGGAGGGAACGACTCCGGTATTGTGATTCCCAGACTCGTTGCCAGCGCCGCAAAATAATTGAACCATTCCGCGCTCAGCTCCGCCGAATTCAACGCAGAGATCGCGATCATCCGCTCATAGAAAATGTTCTGAGCTTTCCATAGATCAGCGTCGAATATCGGCTCTCGCATCAACGAGGCCAACGAAACCAGTTTGGTCAGGGAATCGAGCTTCAGCGGGTCCTCTGCCCAATGCTGCATTAATGAATTCAGGCGTTCACGAAGCGCTGACTTGATCGAAGCGTCAATCGCAATGCCGTTCTGTCGTGCGGTATTCAGCAAGATGTGCGCACGGCCCAGGTCTTCTTTCTCCCGAAAGCAACGCTGCATCGCATTACTCAGGGCGAACTCGCAGGAGACCCGCAAAATGGGAGGCAACGGCAT
>QHZV01000180.1 GCA_003224785.1 Acidobacteriota bacterium | reverse complement strand
GACGACCGCGACCACCGGCGACGGGCACGTGCGCGTCGTGAATGCCTCCAACACAATGGGAGCGTCCGATGCCTACATCGTCGCTGCGGGAACCAGCATTGTTGGAGTGATGCCGATCACAGCGAGCCTGGCCTTCGACACAGACACTGGGTATCAGCTAGTTGCCTTAGGGAATTATGAAGTGTTCTTGACCAAGCTTGGGACTGCGACAGTGAACCTCGCCACCGGTCCGCTCAGCCTTACAAGCGGCACAAATACGAACCAGACTGTGGTGGTGTTTGACGCGGTTGCCGGCGGGTTCACTTACATCCTGTTTACAGATCAGTAACTTGCGACTGCCGCCCGGCGGCCTGTGTCACATCTTTCCATCAAACGCTTTAGGCAGCATTCGCGTCTAACTAGGAGAAAGAACCCGGGCAGCAGTCTTTCCAGCTCCTAGCCACGGTTATAATCCAAGAGTTTGGATTTCGGAGGCAAGTCAACATGCAAGTGCGCGCCAAACTGTTGTGGGAGCGGTTTAATGCAAATCGCCTGGCATCCACTCTGGTCATCCTGTTTACGCTGGCCTTGGGCATTCTGATCGGGACGATTGTTTCCGGCGGAGTGAGAGGGCAGGAGAGGAAAACTGCGGAGGCGACCCCGTTGAGGATGCCGGAGCCGCGACAGCTCTCGAACCAGTTTGCGCAGATCTCAAAGGCGATTGAGCCGGCGGTGGTCAATATCAACACCGAGTCCACGGTCAAGCCCACCGTTCGAAGACGCGGGCAAAATCCGGGTGGTGATGACGAGAACAGCCCCTTCGGCGATTTCTTTGACAAGTTTTTCGGCGGGCAGGGCGGTGATGCTGGCCCGGTCCGTGAGCGTTCGCTCGGGTCAGGAGTGATCGTCGATGCCAAGGGATTCATAGTCACCAACCGGCACGTGGTTGAGAAGGCAGATCGAATTCGAGTTCGATTGCAGGACGATCCGCCTGGAGTGCAGCATGACGCCAAGGTGATCGGCTCTGACCAGGAAACTGATCTTGCGGTGATCAAGATTGATGTGGACCATTCGTTACCCATTGCGAAACTGGGGAATTCGGACAGCATGCAGGTCGGAGACTGGGTGCTCGCCGTGGGCAGCCCATTCGGATTGCAGGCCACCGTCACCGCTGGAATCGTTTCTGCTAAAGGGCGGAACATTGTTCCGCTACGGCAATTTCAATCCTTCATCCAGACCGATGCAGCCATTAATCCAGGCAACTCGGGCGGGCCACTGATCAATATGGACGGCGAAGTTATAGGCATCAACACGGCCATATTGACCGACACGAATGCCTACGCCGGCGTTGGATTTGCACTTCCCTCTCAACGCGGAGCAGAACCCGGCCATTGCTCGCGTGTATGGCGCGGGTATCACGATTGCGATGGTAGTTCCCGGCAGTCCTGCTGATCGTGCCGGACTAAAGGTCGGAGACACGATCATCTCGATAGATGGCAAACCAGTTAAGAATGGCGACGAATTGGTTGCCGACATTGCGGGCCGGAAACCAGGGAGCAAGGTAGATGTCGGGTATTCGCGCAATGGCAAAAAGGACGAGACGTCCGTGACAGTAGGAGATCGGGCCAAGCTCTTTGCCTCACGATTGGGCGAAGATGATGAAGGCGAGGAAGGCGAGTCCGCTCCCAAGCAAAGCAAGATGGGGCTGACGGTCCGTTCGCTAACCCCAGAGATGGCCAACCGGCTGAATGTGCCGTCGGGACAGGGTGTGATCGTTCAAGAAGTCAAACCAGGATCATTCGCTGACGATGTGGGGTTGACCCGCGGAGACGTGATTTTGGAAGTGAACAAACAGCCTATCAATAGCGAGGAGGATTTTGACCGCGTCCAGGGTGGCCTAAAGAGCGGACAGGATGTAGTATTCCTCGTCCGCCAACAAGGCGCAGGACGGAACGGTGGGACTATCTTCCTGGCCGGAACACTTCCGTAATAGTTACCTGCACTAAAGGAACTGGCGCTGGGCGAACGTATCGAGGATCATGGGGAGTCAGGGGTGCTCTGGAATTGGGCATCCGAGGTTTTGTAACTGCATGACATATTTGCCCCAGAAATTCGTAGGTCTGGCCGCGATAACTGCGCTCGGCGCATCATTGTCATTTGCTGTGGCGAAGACTGCCTCCGGTCCTGCTTCGAAAAGCTCTAAATCTGCTCACCATGGCACCAAGAAATCCCACAAAGCCCGGGCTCGTGGACAGCAGGCAATTGACAATGAGCGTTGCCGCGAGATCCAGCAGGCTCTGGTTCGGGAGCATTACATGACCGGGCAGCCCTCTGGCACCTGGGACGACACGACGCAGCAGGCGATGCGCCGCTATCAGGCCGACCAAGGCTGGCAGAATAAGACCGTTCCTGATTCACGCGCCCTGATTAGACTCGGGCTCGGGCCAAATCACGAGCACTTGCTCAATCCGGAAACCGCGATGACTACGCCACCTCAGCTACCACGCGCGTCGCAAAATGCGAACCGCTCGGCGTCTGCTTCTTCGCGCTCGGCATCTGCGGCGGGATCAAGTACTTCTTTCTCTCCTGCGACAAGTATGCCGGGGCAGAGTTCTACTACCGCTACTCCTGTGAGCAGCGTGACGGGCATTTCTCCACAGCGATAACGTACCCTCACAAGATAAGTCGCTACGTTCGGGAGTACTTCGCCCAAAAATTTAACTCAGCGAAAATCCACGCAGATGCGTGGCCGATTTGAGGTTTGTAGGTATATACTTTCGGCCATAACTTTGTCCCTTCGAAGCGAAGGGAGCGGGCCCACTTCATTCATTTAATCGGGCCTGGATATAGAAAAACGCCTGCCGGCATGTAGGACTATCGGTTGCCGGCGCGGGCAACCGCGGCTGTTTCGCGGCTGTCAGGGGAGGCAGCTGTGGACTTGATTCTTATACGTCTTATTTTCATCGTCTTTGTCGCAATTACCTGTTATCTCATCCGCCCGTTTGGACTAAACACCGAGCTTGATGCTGCCGTCGGAGTTCTGCTCGGTGCCGCCATCGTCATTTTCGAGTGGCGATTGATTCGGGTCAGCCTCAAGCGCCTGATCGGCGCAGCCATCGGCAGCATTCTCGGAATATTCGGCGCCTACCTATTTGCCCTGGTCATCAAGAACAGCTTGCAAGATGGCGCCACGCGAAATTTTCTGCAGCTCATGGTCATGTTGCTGATGGCCTACGTGGGATTGGTCGTTGGCGCAAACAAAGGCGATCTGCTGAATCTGGCGGCACTGGGCGGAATCTTTGGCGGCGAGAAGCAACTCAAGAAGAGCTACAAAATTCTTGATACCAGCGTAATTATTGACGGCCGCATTGCAGACATCGCGGAAACCGGCTTCCTCGACGGCGTCGTGGTCACGCCGCAGTTCGTCTTGCGCGAACTGCAGTTGGTGGCCGATTCCGGCGATTCGCTCAAGCGAAACCGTGGGCGCCGAGGGCTCGACATTCTGCAACGGCTGCAGAAAGTAGCCACGCTGCAAGTGCAAATTGTCGAAGATGACTTTCCCGGAGTGCGCGAGGTAGATCTGAAGCTGATCGAACTCGCCAAGCTCTATGAAGGCAAAATAATCACCAACGATTTCAATCTCAACAAAGTGGCGCAGCTGCAGGGCGTCGCTGTCCTAAACATCAATGAGCTGGCGAACGCGCTGAAGCCGATTGTGCTTCCCGGCGAGATCATGAAGGTGTTCATTCTCAAAGAGGGCAAAGAATACAACCAGGGTGTCGCGTATCTCGATGACGGAACCATGGTCGTGGTGGACAACGCGCGCAAGATGATCGGAAAAACCATCGACGTTTCGGTGACCTCCGTCCTGCAAACTACTGCCGGGAAAATGATCTTCGGCAAATGGGATGAAAAGCGAGGGGAGCCGAGATCGATTGCCGTCCCGGTGGTAGAAGTCAAAAAGCCGATCACGATCGAACCTGTGGCTGAATCCGACATTAAACTCAGCTAAGCAAATCTTCTTCATCACAGAGACACCGGAGAATTTTTTATTGTTTTTCTCTGTGACCCTATGTCTCTGTGGTGAAAAAAATCAATCCGCGATATCGTCGGCATGTTAAAAAAGCGATACGGCGGAGCTGACCTGGATCGTCTCGCCCTGCCGTGCGCCAGAGATTCTGATTCTCTGACCCGCGAATTTGGCCAGCGTTTCTTCGCTCCCAACAAACTTGTAGCGTCGATTGCCGTCCACGAGAACGTACGTGGATCCCTGCCGAACACATTGTCGCGCGCACTCTGCGCTACCTAAACGCGAGTTCTTTGAATGACGGGCGCCACAGCGAGAGTCAGTCACCATTCCCTCGTAGAAGCCACCTGGAACCGTTTGCGGCGCAGCCGGCGAAGTAAGCTGCGGGTCGTCAGAAGCTTGACGCCCAGCGAGCGCGGCTGATCCTGCAGCTACGATGATCGCAAAAGCAAAGGCAGCACCCAACGCCATCAGAAGGCACGAGCCGATCAGCGAAATCCACGATCGGTTGTGTTGCATTCTTCCTCCCCAAACCGGAGTCATTGCGAACTGGTACGGGACTTAATGGCGTAAGTTGGTTGCAGAATTCCGGCGAGCAGTTGTATTTCAACAACTTGCAGCCCGTAACGGGTATATACTGTTCGCCCGCATGAAGGTAAGTGTCATCATTCCGGCAGCAGGCTTGGGAACGCGAATGGCATCAGCTCCCGCGGGAAAAGCTGCAAAACCTGCCAAACCTGCCGCCAGCAAGCAATTTCTCGAACTCGATGGCGTACCCGTTCTAGTACATACGCTTCGGCAGTTTGCAAAGAGTTCAGAAGTCAATGAAATCATCGTTGCTCTGCGACAGTCCGAGATCGAGCCATTCCGCGCACGTTTGGCGAAGGACGCACCAGAAGTTCTGAAGCGGAATC
>QHZV01000179.1 GCA_003224785.1 Acidobacteriota bacterium | reverse complement strand
GCGAAGAAGAAAAACTCAGCTTAGATGATTCCGACGGCAAATGTAGGCAGTGCGGATAACCCTTTTAATCCTCACATCCTTGGTGATGGTCAAATAGCTCCGCCCCAACTCTTTTAAGGCGCGTGTTCCATGCTTCCCGCGGTACACCGGCTTGACCTGG
Source organism: Acidobacteriota bacterium (assembly GCA_003224785.1). GTDB lineage: Bacteria > Acidobacteriota > Terriglobia > Terriglobales > Acidobacteriaceae > Gp1-AA145. The sequence goes on along the minus strand of QHZV01000179.1, from coordinate 4,136 downwards.
TTGGTGCGTAACAACTCCGCCAGCTTGCGCGCATCCACCCGATCACTCTTGTTGCCATCCTTCAACAGAGCGTTTTTTCGCGGATCGCAGACCACCAGCCGGCTGACATGGGGCTTCAGCAGATCGTGTAACCAGGCAGCCGAGGTTCCCTCCTCGAAGGTTAGCGCCAGAGTTCCACGTAGTCCTTGAATGCACTCCAGAATCGTGGCGGCTTTAGTTTCCAGCAGGCATTCCATGATCAGCTTGCCTCTCGCATCCATCACGGCAACGGAAATGGTGGCCTGATGAACGTCCATACCGATATACTTCTCTTGACTCATAAAGGCGCTCCTTTTCGGTAAGTGTGCTGTTCCAACGACTCACAACTTACCGCAAAAGTGGGCACCTTTTTATATTGCGTGATATCGGCGATTTAATGCCTATCATCGTCTAGTACAACTCGTCCTGGGGGATTTTCAACTGCGCGAGGGTGAACACCAGTGTCATACCAAGTTCACGAATCGGGCCTTTAGTTGGAGTCCAGCGATCAACTACGTGGTACTTTCCATCCTCTACGCCCTCAATGATCCATTGGGCACCGTCGAGGCCCCACGTCTTCTCATAGCTGGGTATTTCCCAGAATCCAGCACCCTTGACCCGTTCCAAGAACTTGTCCATCTGTTCCTGCGTCACTGAATGAGATGTCGCTTGCAACTTTCACCGTGACTCTTCCGGTGCGATCGGGCATGACGTCAAGTCGTACCGATATCGGATGGTGGAAGCTTGACAACCACAGAAACCTATAGGATTGCGTTGACGTATTCCTCGCTTCAGCCAACAGCGAGGGCTCATCCAGAGCCTTTAGCTGCCCCGAATACCAACGAGCCAGGTCAGAGTCCCCTCGGTCGGAGTCGCTAAGCGCACCGCTTGGAAAGTAGGTGTCTTGTGCAGAGACGACGAGCGCTACGAGAATAACCGCTGCAATTGCTCCACCCAAACGCATTGGCGTTTACTGTCCCTGAGCGTGACCTAACAATTTGAAGACACCGAGTAATTCAGTTTAGTTCCAAACTGGCGAAATCAAGGTGATTAGACTCTTAACGTCAGACACGGCGGAGGCGGTCGCTTCCTCCGGGAGCACAGGTATGGAACTCAGCTCTCTGTGAACTACACCTCGAGCTTGGATTCCAGGCCCCCCTGATCATCTCGCTGCGGCTTTTGCGCAACCATTTGCATTGAAAACGTCTCGTCAATCCAGATAGACCCTAACACCACCGGAAAGACACGGAAATTTCTCGGAAACGAACGCCCGGCTATGAACTGGCAATGCACCTGCTACTGCATGCATCAGCTACGACGTCCCCAGGAGGCAGAATGCGTCTTTTCATATTTTCTGCGGTTTTGTTCTTGTCCAGTTTGGCCGGTGCACAGACTCCGATCCACGGTTACACAGGATACGGATACGGGCCCTACATCCCCTTGATCACCACCCCTCAGATTTCCTTACAGTCGCGCGCCACCGGACCCATAGTCGGGGCGACGAACGCAACCGCCGGACTGCAAGCCGGTGCGCGGAACTCCACTCTTGAAATGGGCACCGGAAACGAAAGTGCCGAGTACACCCAGCCGGTATGGTATTCCGGTGGAACGACGCCCGAGATTTCGCGTTCTTCGGTGCAACTGCCTCACGGCGGCCCCGCACCCGAGATGATGATGCACATGGAACACATGATGATGGGCCATGAGCACGAGGCCACAGCCAAGGCGTGGACGTATTTCGGAGAGACGGAAGTCTCGAGTCCAACCGAAGCTTCGGCCGCTGCTAAAAGCGGAAAGCACGCGACGCGCACCATCACCAATCAGGACATCGACCAGCAAAATCAGAAGACCGGAACCGTCAAGTACGACGGCAAGACCGAAACGATTAAATAAGCGGTATTAGTGCAGGGGCGGCGCCCAAGGCCGCCCCTTCCGTAGTCCGAGCCATTCTGACACTCCCCCCTCGCGGACAGGAATGTCCGAGCCACACGTTTTTATCTCTCCAGCAGACCTTCCATCACTTTGAAGAATTCCGGATACGAAATCACCGCGGCATCCGCTCCCTGTATCTGCGTATCTCCTTCTGCTCGGAGCGCCGCAACCGCAAATGCCATCGCGATGCGGTGATCTCCGAATGAGTCTAGCGAGGCGCCGTGCAATCGCTGACCACCTGGAATGCGTAGCCCATCATCAAACTCTTCGACTTCCGCGCCCATCAGGCGCAGGTTCTTCGCCACGCTTGCAATACGATCTGATTCTTTAACACGCAGTTCGCGGGCATCACGAATCTCAACCCCATCGGACGTATAAGGACCAATTGCCGCCAGAACCGGAATTTCATCAATCAAAGCGGCGCTGTCTCCTCCCCTGATGCGGGCGCCTTTGAGGCTGCCACCCTGCACCTGCAATGTACCGATGAGTTCGCCGTGATGCTCCTGAAGATCGGCCATGGTAATTCGGACGCCGAGCCCGATCAACATGTCGAGCAACCGGGCGCGGGTGGGGTTCAGCAGCAGTCCGGGTACGGTCAATTGCGAGTTGGGAAACAATCCAGCTGCGCACAGAAAGAAAGCCGCGCTGGAGATGTCGCCGGGAATCGTAGCTTCGATAGCCTGCAGTTTCTGCCCGCCATTGATGCTGACTTCGCGCATGCGCCGATCAACTTGTGCTCCGAAGGCCTGTAGCGCAAGTTCGCCGTGATCGCGGGTCTGGATTGGCTCCTCAATGCGCGTAGTTCCATCGGCGAAGAGCCCCGCAAATAACAGCGATGTTTTCACCTGCGCGCTCGGAACCGGCAGCTTGTAATCAATCGCCTTCAGATGAGAACCGGTCAGGCGCAACGGCGGACGCCCACCATCACGCGCTTCGATTTTTGCTCCCATCATTTCCAAAGGCGCGATGATCCTGGCCATGGGACGCCGCGAAAGAGATTCGTCACCGACGAGTTCGCTGGTGAAATCCTGCCCCGCCAGAATCCCGCTCAACATGCGGATGGTTGAGCCGGAGTTCCCGCAATCAAGCGGGGAGTTTGGCGCCTGTAGCTTCGAGCTGCGGCCCTGAATGGCGATGGATCCCCCGTTGCGCTCCCATTTCACGCCGAGACTGCGAAGGCATCCAAGCGTGCTGGCGCAGTCCGCTCCGGTCGAAAAGTTTTCTAATTTGGTCGTGCCCTCGGCAATTCCGCCGAGCATGGCGTACCGGTGCGAAATGGATTTGTCGCCGGGCAGACGGACAGAGCCAGAGAGTCCTTTGGCAGGGCGAATCACGATGTCATTGGATTGCATGAGATTTCTTCAATATAGCGGAATCGCCGAAAGCGTACTTAGGACCTGCATCTTTGCCGCAACTGCGAAAGACTTTTGCACAGTTGACAGTCGCTGCTCGCTCGCTCCAAAATGGGCGCCACTTGCCTCATTTCGCCATTCCAAGGCGCAGAGCAATTCTGCAAGTTTTATGCCGCCACTTAAAAATCAAAAAAAATCAAAAGGAGAAGTTTGAATGAAGGCATACGCAACAAGTCTCCAGAAGCTCGGCCTTGCCCTACTAGCGCTCGCGTGCATGGCAATGGCGGCCAACGCACAGCAGGCCCAGGTCGCGCCGGGAAGTGAACGTCCGATGTTCAAACGCTTTCCCGGACAGCTTCGCGCCCCAAAAACTCGGATCGAAGCGGCGGCAACTCCCCTCACCACTTGGAACGGATCTTTTACTTCGAGCGGGACCACCTACAACTACAACATGGTCGGAACCAAACCCTCGGGCGGAGGTTCTACTACTGTCCAAGTAAAAATCATTCCTATCAAAATCGTGATTACTAACCGGCGCGGCTCCAAAGTGACCTACGATCCGGCTCACGTGCTTTCAAATGGGAATTCGGTAACAACGAACACTGTGCAGTCACCCATCTTCGCCGGCGTTCCATTTAGCTCGGGCGGAGTCAGCATGGGTACCACGCAATACATTGATGCCTACCAACGGGCCAATTTCTGGGGCACCGTGCAGAGCCATACTGGATATCACGTGCTGCTCGGCGGACCCACTGTTCTGGCGGAACAAACCCTCAGCCCGCCATCGCGGTCCGGCAAGACTGGTTCGGTGTTCGGCTTCACTGCGGGACTGGT
>QHZV01000178.1 GCA_003224785.1 Acidobacteriota bacterium | reverse complement strand
ACGTGGGCCTGAACCTTCTGGCGAAGCTCCGTGATCAAACGCTGCGCGGCCTTCGAAAGCAACTGAGTCAGAGAGAAAGATGTAATGCCCTGAATCAGAGTGGCAAGCAGGACCGCGAACACCAGCGGTTTGAGCATTTGCGTATGGCGCTTGATGACAACGCTATCAATGAGAAAGCGTGATGAATACGGCAAAACCAGGGCCGCCACGCGGTTGATGATCATTAGCACGAAGCCCAGGGCCAGCAAACCCCGCCGCGGACGGATCAGTTCCCAAACTAGCGGCCAAACGGCACGAAGTTTGGGTTTCGAGGTGCCGGCCAACGCTGACGGCCGAGGGTGCGGGTGCGCAGACATATGCATTTGATAGTACGGTGGCTACGCACGTCGCAATTTCGCTTCCATCGCCCAAAGATGCCTGCTCACGAAGTTGTCCTTTCCCCGTCTATCCCATTGCAGCCGGGGAAGGTAGGCGTCCCCGACGAAACCGAGGACAATAGCGATGCCGGCCGATGCCTTGGCAGTACAATTTCCGGTTGGCAAGTGTTCGAGCCACCCAATTGAGCGAAAGCATACGGGGAAGAGTTTGCCGTTTGGGGAACCGAAGCGGAGCGGTAAAACGCCGGAGACAGAAACCCGGAGCCGCATGCTAAGTCAAGTACCACGCCGGATTGATGACACCATGCTGGTCCGCGAGGCCCAGCGCGGCAGCCGCGCTGCGTTCGAGGAACTGGTGCACCACTACGATCAGGCGGTGCTGCGCCTGGCTCTGCACCTGACCGGCTCGGACCACGAGGCACAGGACATTTACCAGGAAGCATTCCTCAAGGCCTACAAGAGCATTGGACGGTTCCGTTTTGAGTGCTCGTTCTACACCTGGATTTACCGGATCGTGACCAACCTCTGCCTGGACAATATCCGCAAGAAGCAGGTGCGTAAAGAAGACGCGCCGGTCGCAACTGATTCCGACGGCGATGTTTTCGATGTGCTCTCGCAGGTAGCGGATGGAAGAAGTGGCGCAAATCCGGAACGAGATCTGATGCGGCGGGAACTCGGCGGCAGAATTTCGCGGGCTTTGGAGAAGCTAACCCCGCGTGAGCGCATGGTCTTTGAACTGAAGCACTATCAGGGACTGAAATTAAGGACTGTCGGAGAAATGCTGAATACGACGGAAGAAACGGCGAAGAACACATTGTTTCGCGCGACCCAAAAATTGAGAGGCGCGCTGGCGGATATGAAATGAAGGAAAAACGTCGTTGGTCGTGCGCCGTTCGTCGTCCGCGGGACACTTTCGAGATACACGCGCGCACGACGTACGACGCGCGACATATGACGATGAGGCAACTATGAACTGCAAGTGGGTACAACAAAACGTTGTTCTTTATGTTTATGACGAGCTGCCCGATGATGCTCGCCACGAACTCGAACAGCACGTGGCGCGTTGCCAGGACTGCGCGGCGGAAGTGGAATCGACCAGGAAATTTCGCGGTGAATTCGGGCAGTTTCCGGTACAGGATCCTAACCCGAGCTTTCTCGCAGCTTCGCGGATGCGGTTACAGGAAGCGCTGGAATCCGCGGAACAAGGCGGATGGTGGTCGCGGCTGACTTTTGATCCTGTCGCGTGGCTCCATCAGGTTCGGTTTGCTCCCGCGTTGGCGGCAGCAATCTTCATCGTTGGCTTCGCTGGAGGTATTGGCGCAACGTACAAAATGGTGAAAGCGCCAGTCGAACAACAGCCCACGCCAAACGGAATGCCCACTCAGGCTTCCATCAGCGGCATTACCTCCGTAGCTCAGGTGCCCGGTACAAACCAAGTCACAGTCAAGTACGACACCGTTTCTCCGCAGGAAGCGCACGGCACGCTCAGCGATCCCAATATTCAGCAGCTTCTGCTCTACGCCGCCCGAAACAATTTCAACGCGGGCGTCCGGATGGATTCCGTCGATCTCCTGACGCAGCAGCCGACCAACGCTCACGTGCGCGAGGCGCTGCTCTATGCCTTGCGTTACGACTCCAACACTGGGATCCGGCTGAAGGCGCTCGATTCGCTAGGTCCATATGTAAAAGATGACGTGCAAGTGCGGGACACAGTTCTGGAGTCGCTGATGTCGGATGCGAACCCAGGTGTGCGTATCGAAGCGCTGCATTTGCTTGTGCCGGTTCGCGGAGACAGCAGTGTACGAATTGTTCTTGAGCGGCTGGCGGCGAAAGATGAGAACCGGTACATCCGTTCACAAGCACGGACTTTGATTGGGCAAATGCCGGAAATGAACTGAAACGTAAGGAGAACAAGAATTGTTGTTCGAACCACGGCTTTGAGCTGTGCCACCGAAGACAAAAATACAAACTATGCGGAAAACTTCATTGAAACTCGGCCTGCTGGTGACTCTAACGGCGGCATTGTGCGGGGCGCAGCAGGGATCGGTTCAGAAAGAAGGCAATCACTGGACTGGCGTTGCGAACGGCTCACTTCAGGCTGCCCACAATCTTCGCATTAAGGTTGA
>QHZV01000177.1 GCA_003224785.1 Acidobacteriota bacterium | reverse complement strand
TTCCGCAATTGTCATGGTCGTGGTCAGTCACCTGACTTCCGAGCCGGATTATCAGAAGCTCCAGAACTTGACCTTTGAAACCAAGACCACCGAAGACCGCGCCGCGACTCGAGCGAGTTGGAGTTGGCGGGAAGTCGCGGGGTCGGCGCTGGTGCTGGTTTGCATCTTAGGTGCGTATTTGTATTTCAGAGGCTAAACATTTGAGCTTGTGGGCGCCGGGCGGTCGAACGGCCGAGACGCTCCTCCACAATCTGTGCGATTAAACTTAGGATTCCATGGCCACGCTCTTCACCATCGGCCATTCCACTCGCAGTCTCGATGAACTGATCGAAGTGCTTCAAGCGCACTCGATCCAAACGCTGGTGGACATTCGCTCCTTCCCAATGTCCCGCCGCTTGCCTCATTTCAATAGTGAATCATTGGGGAAAACTCTGCCTGAGGCCGGAATTCAGTACGTCTCAATGAAAGAGCTTGGCGGCCGTCGCAAGAAATCTCTTGAGAATTCACCGAACCTCGCCTTGCGAAACGACAGCTTTCGCAATTACGCCGACTACATGCTTACGCCCGAATTCGAGAGCGCGATCTCGGATCTGCTCAAGTTCTCCGAACAATCACGCACGGCCTACATGTGCGCCGAACGGGTTTATTTCCGCTGCCATCGCATGCTTGTATCGGATTGGCTGGTGGCACATGGACACGAGGTGCTGCACATTGACGATGCGAAGCCAGCCAAACCACACAAATTAATGGCCGAAGCGCGGCTAGTTGATGGACAAGTGATCTATCGTGGGGATCGCCTACTCTGAAGCTTCCGGCACCTGCGTAGATACGTAGTCTGCTACGTCTTGCTTGCGCCCCTACCGGCGCAGAATGCTGGGCAAGGCCTTGCGAGGCAACGCCTCGGCATCCCGGTCACACGTGCTAACTTATCGCCATGATCGTCGGCACAGGAATTGACATCAGCGAAGTGCCACGGATTGCCGAATCTATCGCCAAGTTCGGAGATCGGTTCCTTCATCGCATCTTCACCGAAGAAGAGAGGCGATACTGCGATTCCAAGGCCAACCGTATCGAACGATACGCGGCACGCTTTGCTGCGAAAGAAGCGGCCATGAAAGCGCTTGGGACAGGCTGGAGCCATGGCGTACGCTGGCGCGACATCGAAGTTTTCCGCCAGCCGGGAAGCCGTCCGACGATCCGTTTTTATGGCAGAGCTGCAGAAGTCGCTACCCGGCTCGGTGCACAGAACGTTTCCCTTTCGCTGACGCATACCACTGAACACGCCATCGCCAGCGTGATACTGGAAAGCTAGGAACAACGTCGTTGGCTGTGGCTCTTGCCTTTTGCCAAACGATGCGTCTCGGTGTTGCTGAAATGCTTGCAACCTTCTGCAAAACGTTCTGGACACGTTGAAGCGTTAGGTCCAGGAACAGCCAAGGGCCAATAGCCAACGACGGTTCTGTTAGACTGACGCCTTTCATGTCCGCGACGAAAGAACTGCTGCCGCCCTTAATGAAGACCGAAAGCGTGCTCAGCGAGCGAACTCTGCTGGCCGGCGTCGCCCTGAGCAGTTTTTCTGCGCTGCTGCTTGAGCTTGCCCTCACACGATTGTTTTCGGTGGTCCTCTTTTATCATTTTGCGTTTCTCGCAATTTCAATCGCATTGTTGGGTCTTGGCGCAGGTGGAGTATTCGCGCACCTTTGGAAGCTGCGCCTGAACGCCTGGGAAACTCGCCGCGTCGCGATGATGTCGACTCTGCTTGCGGCGATTTTCATTCCAGTCGTACTCGAAGTCGTTCTGCATGTGCCGGTGGCGCTTCGCCTCAGCGCCGGCAATTTCTTGCGCCTTAGCGTGATTTATTTGTGCTCAGCCGTGCCTTTTTTGCTTACGGGAGTACAGTTCTCGACAATTTTCGCCCGCGAATCCTCGCGCATTCCCAGGATATATGGCGCTGATCTGATCGGTGGCGCTTTGGCTTGCCTCGTTATAGTTCCGCTCCTCAATTGGATTGGCGGGCCTAATTCGATCTTATTCGCCGCATTCATCTCGGCAATTGCGGCCGCATTGTGGAGTGCTACGGCACGCGCGAGACGATCAATGCTGGCGTTGGCAGCAGTCCTCGCGCTAGTGATGGGGCTCAACGTCTCAGGACGCCTCGCCGACATTGTGTGGGCGAAGGGTGTTCGCCGCAAAAATGTAGAATTCGCGCGTTGGAATGCCATCTCGCGGGTCGAAGTGGACCATGACGATAATGGCGGGCGCGTAATCGTGATTGATGCGGACGCCAATACCTACATCATGAACGCCGACATCTCTCGTTGGCAGGGCTCAGGCTGGCAGAATAATTTGATGTCCGCGGCACCCGCCGTCGTGAACGCGTTACGCCCGCACGGCGACTACGCGATCATCGGCCCGGGCGGGGGTGTTGACGTCCTGCGCGCAGTGGCGAACGGCAGCCACAGCGTCACCGGAGTCGAAATCAACCCAATCATTGCCAACACCATCATGCGCGATCGTTACGCCGACTACGCCTACCACCTTTATGAACGCCCCGATGTTCATCTGCACGTGGCAGACGGGCGATCATTCATTCGCAACGCCCGCGAGAGCTTCGACGTAGTGCAGATGACCCTGGTAGATACCTGGGCCTCGACCGCCGCCGGCGCGTTCGCGCTAAGCGAGAACAGCCTTTACACCACGCAGGCGTTTCGCGAATATTTCGAGCACCTCAAGCCCGACGGAATCATTGCAGTCACACGTTGGGAATTCCGCGAACCGCGCGAGGCTTTGCGTGTCGTCTCGGTCGCGATGGAAGGGCTGCATCAGCTCGGAGTGACGGATGCGTCCCAGCACTTCATCTTGGTATCTGATGGCGACCTGGACGAAGATGGAATTCCAGTAGCAGTTTTGGCGAAAAAAAGCGCCTTCACTCCTGAAGAAGAAGCAACCGTCACCCAACATCTGCGCGATTATGAGGACCTTCGGCTTCTGTATTCCCCTTTCGAGCCAAAGCCCAACGCTTTTTCCCGCCTGATTCAGAGCAACGACCCGGAAGCCTTCACGCGAACATACGAGTACAACGTCACCCCAGTCACCGACAACAAGCCGTTTTTCTTTTTTACGGTAAAGCTAGCTCGGCTTTTGAACCTGAACTCGAAC
>QHZV01000176.1 GCA_003224785.1 Acidobacteriota bacterium | reverse complement strand
CGTGAATTGCGATCATGTGGTGGTGGTCAGCCGAGTATCCCTCCCAGAGTGAAACGCCCGCGTATGCGCCGTCTTTTCGGAGGATGTAATAGACCATGTCCACGAATTGCAGGCGTTCTTTGTCACCGTTGTAATTGCGGACGATTCGGTTGATCGTATCCATGCCGGCATCGAGAGGAGACATACCCCGCCGCATGTTCTCGATGATGGTGTGCGCGCCCGCGACCTTAATGTTCTCTTCCCCGCTCCCAATTGCGCCGGCCGAGCCGACTTCCTGATCGGTGTAGCACCCAGCGCCGATGATGGGAGAATCGCCGACGCGCCCGGGGATCTTCCATGCGAGCCCGCTCGTCGTTGTGCAGCCTGACATCTCTCCTTTTTCATTCAGCGCGGAACAATGCGTTGTCCCGGTCGGAGGATAGATGACGCTGCGAATTGATTCCTTGCGATCTTCCGGCGGAATGCCAATCGCGGCGGCAATTTCTTCCATACGCTGGATGCGAGACTTCCATTCGTCTGCATGGGTTGCTGGTCGAAATCGCTTGCGCCAATCAGAACTGGCGAGTCCAGGACCCCACCAATCGGAATGCGTTTCTTTCCAGAGCAGCCAGTCTTTTCGCGATTTGTCAGTCAACAAATTCTCGCGAGGGAATCCCTGCGCAACGGCAAACCTTTCCGCGCCTTCGCCCACCAGCATCACATGACCGGTGTGCAGGCGGACCGCATTCGCAACCAGCGAGACGTTCTTGATGTTGCGAACCCCACCAACCGAGCCTGCAGTACGCGTTGGACCATGCATGCAGCAGGAATCGAGTTCGACCACACCTTCTTCGTTGGGCCTGCCGCCGAGTCCGACGTTCTGGTAATTCGGATCGTCTTCCGGCCCCTTAATGACCTGAATCGCGGCGTCGAGTGTGTCTGCGCCGCCTGCGAGGAGTTTGTAGCCTTCCTCAATCCAGTTGTAGCTGTATTCCGAGCAGATAAGGATTGGGAGTTTGGCTGCGCGTTTGGATTCAGGATTCGCATTTTGCGCAAGTGCAGGAGTGAGGCTGTTCAGGGTGACCGCACCAGCAATGGTTGAATTCAGGAAATCTCGACGGGAAATGGACATGCTTACCCTCGTTCTCGGAAGCAGAAGGAAGTTATATCACTGGCTCTGAAGAGAGTGCTATAGCGGAGTTCGTCTTCGGTCCTGACTACGCTTGAGTGGATTTACGAGCATCGTAAGGTCCCTCTCTCGTCCGCTTTTGGAGGACGAGTTCGGATGACAATCGTTTGTTTCTGTGGCGCTCAATGCTATTACGACGCAGCCAGCAACTCATTGGTGTTCCGATCAGAACGGAATCGTAGCAGGGCTGCAATGTTGCCGACGCGGTCCAATTCTTCTTGAGGAGGCACGAGCACAAGCCCGATATTGTTTCGGATCGCGGTCGGAACCAGCGATTCGCAAACGTCGGAAAGCTCACGCGTCTTACGACCACACGCCGGGCAGTAAGAAACCATGTGTGAATCCACATGTCCGCAGTTGGTGCATTCGACGGCGCGTGCGGAGTACTCGGGAGTCATGATGATGCACTCCACTTCACCGAGCTCCGCTGCTCGAAGCACGCGTCGAAGTCCTGTCACTCCGCGACCTTTGCTGCGAGCGCCGTCCAGAGCCTCCTGAATCAACTCCTGGTGGTGGCGTTGCAATACTTCGCGCCTGATTCGGTCAGCTTCGGTCTTCGCTTCATCATTGGTGAGGCTGCGAAGGTCTGCCGGAAACTGCCCCAGCAAGCGTTTGCGGACATAAGGGTGGAGCTGGGATTCGAACTCGGGCCAGTTAACATCGTGGCAGCCGATCACCAGGCCTTCAAACTGGTGCCGCTCGACTGCCTGCTTGAGAAACTCTGCCGCCCTCTGATAATGGCGGCGCACTTCGTCCTCCGAGTGCCGCTCGGCATGGCCGGCATTGTAGCCTGCGTACCCGTCGCTCCTGCCACGGCGCGAGAGGGCCGCTGTGAACTCATTTATCTCGCGGATCTGCGCAAACTGAATTTCCAACAATCTAGCCGATTGCCGGTCGACCAGTGCAATCCAAATACGCGGATATTCAGAGAAGACTGCTGCCATTGGCCGGAGATGAAACCTGCGATTCACGAACAACCTGGTAGAAGAAGAAGCAACTGGCGGCAGATCGAACACTTGCCAAACATCTCTCGCTCCACAGGCAAACACCGCCTTTGCGCGAGCTGAATTACCATGCAAATTTTCAGCCAGCCGAAGTATTCTTTCTAGATCTTCAGTCGCGTGGCGGCTGTGATCGTTTATTTGCAACTCACGAAGAGTCTTGCTGACAAGATCTTTCGCCAGAATTACTTCTTCCCGGTGAGATTTGTCCTGCGGGGTGCTGGGATGAAAATAAAAGCTGATGGCAAGTTCGCGGTCATCGCGACATTCAAATGAAGCCAGTTCACGTAATTCTTCGCGAGTAATCATGAATCACTCCCAAATTAAGCGGTGCCGGTTTGTGGAAGAACTTTTTCTTTGAACGGATTGTTAATAGGAAATGCGTGCCGCAGCTTCTCTCGAGCGGCGCGAATGGATTGCTCGACTTGCGCAACGGTTCGGTCTGTAATGGCAGCGATCTCGTCGAGAGAAAAGCCTTCGATGGCATGAAGAATAAAAGCTTCCCTGTCCGGGCGTGCCGCAGCGCGCAGCGCATACTGCACCAGCGTGATCATCTCATCCGAGTAAGCAATTTCTTCGGGAGTGGAAATCCGGTTATCGGCAATGCTACTTTCGGCGGTCATCGAGTCGTCCGGTTGATGGAACTGCAGGCGCGGCTCGTCACTGGCACGTTCATTGCGTGCGCGGCGAGTACTCTCCAGATGTAAATCTGCGCTGTCTTCACTAAGTGCCAGTTCAAGCTGATCCATGTAACGGATTGCGAGTCGATAGAGCCAGGGCTCGAGTCTCATGCGATCCGGCTTTTCGATGCTATCGTCCAATGCTCGCGCTACCACTTCGTCAACCACGTCGTCCCAGTTCAAAGCATCTGCCTCAAGTTGACCCGAAGCTTCGCGAAACGCGATCTCGCGCTCCACGAACATGCGAAGGCGGAGGAAATTCGCGTTCACATAGGAGCGGACATCATCAGCGGAGGCGGTCAGCAGAGGTACCGAAGCAAGTGTCTGTTCAAACGGCACTTCATGCGGCTGACGTCCATTGCTGGACTGGCGACGCCGCCAACGATGCGAGCTGCGCAACAGCTCCTTGTGCCGCCCGACCTGATTGAGCAGATCTTCAAATGCAGCTTTGATGGCAGCCGCCGCTGTAGGAGCTGATTCCTGCGCCGCCATTTGGCCCGAAGGCAACCGCAGATTCAACGAGACGGTCGTGCCTTCGCGTGGCGAATTCTCTTCCACCGAGCCTTTCAGGTGCACGAGCTC
>QHZV01000175.1:3510-6655 GCA_003224785.1 Acidobacteriota bacterium | reverse complement strand
ATACAGGTGTTAGCCCGTATAACGGTTTAGCAAACCGCCGCCTTCAGCCTCTCGGCCATCTCTCCGGCGGGACTGACATCAGTTTATCATCAGGCTTTCAGACCGAACCGTACAACTGTAAGTTGTTTGCATTACGTGAGAGTCGGTAGAACTAACAATTATCAACTCTGAACTCGCGACGGGCGTTGATCTCCGAATAGGATTCCGGACGCATTGATCAAGTACTGTTCATCGCTAAGCCTCTCAAGCAATTCGTCGGGAAATGTAGAGACTTCACTCTGCAAATACGCGGCCAGCTCGCGATAGATTTCCCGCCGTGCGTAAGACGCTAGTTGGTTGCGGCGGCGCAGGGCATCCTGGATCAGACTAGCCAGTTCGGGTATTGCCGCCCGGCGGAGGTGCGCCGCGATGGTGGGATACTCCATAAACGAGTTGTACTTCTGCCGTGTCCAGGATTCCTCTCCCGGTATGGAGAGTGGCGTTTGCCGTATCACGAGCGTCCCTGCTACTCGATCTCCAAAACGTTGCATCAGAGGGCTGCTCAGCACGGAAATTCCTCCGACCAGATAGGCGAACGGCAACGCATCAAAGACGCGCATCAGATTTCGTACCCACGCCTGTTCGATTCTTAGCGGAAGGCCGGCCTCATCAATCACGCGCAAATGAAATAGACGTTTTCCGATTGTTTGACCGTTCCAAAAACCTTCCAGCAGTGCACTGTAGGCGAACCCAATTGCGAATTCGGCAAGGCCGACCATCATGACCCCGAATCCCGGTGCTTTCGCAAAAATCCAGTAAACCAGCAGCCCTATTCCGTTCACGGTTGCCAGCACGATGACGATGTCGAACAACATGGCGTAAAGGCGGCACGCAGGGCCGGCCAACGGCAATCGAAAGAGTACGCCTTCAGGCGTTGCGATGGTTAGTTCGACCGCTGTGGACGCGCGGGTTACGCTGGTATCCCTCATCTCCATCAGTAATAGATAAAGGATCAGCAGCACGAGTTCTGCTGTGGCAATCGCAACCTTAAATCCATACGGCAGAACGGGGGCGTGATGCTGAGAGAAAAAAGCTTCCATGATTCCAGCCCATACCAGCATCATCGCCAAGCCGGCGACCAGCACTAACCATTCGCGCATCCGTTGACGAACGTTGCGATCCTCGCGCCGATGCAGCAGCAGGCGCGCCAAGTAAAATCCCGCTTGCCCGGCGATTAAGATTGATGGAATCTCAAACACGCCGTGCGGTAACAGCCACGCCGTCATGAACAGTCCGAAGCCCCGCCGTGTGTAATGAACCGCCACGGCCCCGAGCAACACGCCATTTTCGAAGAGGAGGAGTGCGGTCCCAATGCCAAAGGTCACGCCGAGTGCTGCCGTTAGCAGGGCAACCTGGATGTTGTGCCGGATGAGTTGTCCGGAGAATGCTGCTTCGGTTTGTACCGACTTTGAGCGCCGCGCTCCTCCTTGCTCCTCGTCATGCACCCGCTGGTCCGGATTGCGCAGGTAGTCTGCCGGAAGCAGCACGTCCACGGCGGCGGGATCATAGCGCACCGCGAGTCCGCCGAAGGCGCAACCCAATAGTGTGATCAGTATCGCCACGCCGAAATATCGGGACTGTCGCCGGAATGTTTCAGGGAACGCGGTGAAAATCCTGAGCCAGCGACGCGGCTGCCACATCTCGGAGCGCCTTGGTGGCGCGTAATACAGCTCTGCATAACCTCGTGCCACTAATCTCTCGAGGTACTGCCTTAGGTCGGGCGCTAACGCTCCGTGTGTCACGCGATTCAAATCCACAGCTACGTGGGCATAAAGCTCTTGCAACTGGTGGGCTTCCGCTGGATTCAAGCGGCGGTCGGGCCGGCTTTCGAGAGCGCCCAGCAGTAATTCTAGATTCTGCCAACGCGGCTTCGCCTGCGCCTGAAATCGTTCGAGGTTCAAAATCACAGCCGTTGCTCCCGCTTGCTCTCCAGATATCCTTCAACCGCGGTTCGCAGGAACACCCCTGCAGGCACATACCGGAGCTGCACGTTCAATTGGCGCATTTGCCGCCCTAACGCGCCGAGGCGCTGGTTTTCTTTCTCACCCGCGAGCGCTGCATAAACATCCTGGTCAGAGCGCAACTCCTCGCCTGGCGAAAATTCCGGCCGCGCGTGAGTCGGCAAAATGCTCGTCATTAAAAGGGCATGTGACGAACGAACCAAGCCAACTCCACGCCGCAAGGAGTCCGCAACCGAGCGCTCCGCCAAATCCGACAGCAATACCAAGTAGGCGCGCCGCCGCAGCCGTACCCGAATCTCTGCAAATAGCGTTTCGTAATCCGCAGTGGTCGGTAAGGGTTCAAGATTCAAGAGGCGCTCACGGAATTGGTGAAACTGAGATTGACCATTTCCTGCTCGTAACCAAATCTTCGGCTCGTCCGCGTAGGTGACGAGCCCGAATTCATCGCCGAGTTCAAGTGCGACGGTCGCGCCCACCAGCGCCGTCTCCACAGCGAGATCCAGCAAGCGTCGCGGCGCGCGCTTTTGTGCGACATCGCTCTCGGGAGCGGCCGTTGGATCGAGCGCAATCGCGGACGCCCGCGATTGGTCCAGTACGAAATATACTTCCTGCTTCTGCTCCCACTGAAAAAGGCGAGTGACCGGAGTGGCGCGCCGCGCCGTTGACTTCCACGCGATCTCTGAGTAGTTGTCGCCGGGCTGGTATTCCCGCAAGCGCTCGAAATCGCGTCCGTGCCCTGTCCACGGCGTCTGCTGAGAGGCGGCAAGCAAGCGGTAAACCGGGCTGCGCAGAATCTCGCGTCGCCCAGGCCGCAAGTCCGCATCGATTCGCAAAGGCTCCGGCAAATCAAACCATTGCCGCAAGCGCCAAAGTCTGAGGCGCGAGCCTCGCTCGATTCCAACCCGCGGACCAGCCCACAGGCCGCGTCGAAGTAAAGCGATCTCCGGTGCCCATGGCCAAAGCAGGACTTGCGAGGTGTTTCCTTGGGTTGATGTGTCTTCCGACGAATTTGACTGCTCAAGCTTCAGCCGCTGAGGCTCCTTTTTCACTCGAATAGCGGCTTCGCTCTCTTGGGTTGCCGGCATGATTCCTACGCGGACGTCACGCCACCGTCGGTTTCGACCCGAACCGGTGAGCGCGAGCGG
>QHZV01000175.1:0-3484 GCA_003224785.1 Acidobacteriota bacterium | reverse complement strand
TGAGCCACAGCGCGAAGGAGTCATAACACACCAACAGCGCCACAATCGTGACGATCAGTTCGAACCACAACCAACCGTGGCGGGGCCATGGCACGATGCATGCTCCGAGTGCCAGGAATCCCATCACCCACGCGAGTGAGACATCTGGACCGAACCGCTTACCGGCTGGGCGAAGCGCGATCCGCCGGGCGATATTGTTGCGTGCAGCCGGATCAAGCTGTGTGGGAGCTGCCGGAGCTTCGGCAAAAACAGCCGCGCGCGGCGCAGCAATCGCCGCCAGTGTTCTATCTCCACCCATCGTAGTCTCGCCCGCTTAGAGATCGATCCTTTCTCGCGCTTGATACCGTGCGGCCTTACCGCGGCACTTCTACCGTCTCCAGCACCGTATTGATCACTTCGCGAATTTCGACGCCTTCCATTTCGAACTCTGGCCGTAACAGAATTCGATGTTCGAGTACGGGCGCTGCCAGCGTCTTCACATCCTCAGGCAACACGAAATCGCGCTCCTCGAGCGCCGCGAGCGCCCGTGATGCCGATAACAATGCAAGCGTCGCCCGTGGTCCAGCGCCAACCCAAACTGCGGCGTGCTGGCGTGATTGCCGAACCAAATTCACGATGTAGCTGCTTACCGCTTCGCTGACGCGCACACGAGCCGTCGCTGCCCGCAATTGTTCGAGTTCGTCGGGATTTAACACTGGTGCGCTCAGTTCTTCCGCCAGCCGGCGCTCCGGCGGTTCCCCTTCTGCTACCAATCGCGCCAGTTCGTTCTCTTCTTCCGCGGCCGGATAACCCATGCGAATTTTTACGAGAAAGCGGTCCTTCTGGGCCTCGGGAAGCGGATAAGTTCCCTGATGCTCGATCGGGTTCTGCGTTGCGAAGACAACGAAGACGGGCGGCAGCACGCAACTTGCGCGGTCAATTGTCACCTGTCGCTCTTGCATGGCTTCCAGCAGGGCCGATTGTGTTTTGGCAGGGGCGCGGTTAATTTCGTCTGCCAATAGGAAATTCGTGAAAATTGGGCCACGTACCAGCCGGAATTCCTGCGTTTTGAGGTCGAAGATGCTGGTGCCTGTGATATCGGCGGGCATTAAATCAGGCGTGAACTGAATCCGCTGAAATTCACCGGCGACCGCCCGCGCAAGCGCCTTCACCAGCAGCGTCTTCCCGACGCCGGGAACGCCTTCGATGAGCGCGTGTCCGCCAGCAAGCAGCGCTACTAGCGCGAGATCGATGGCTTGTTCCTGGCCAACAATCACGCGGCTAATCGCTTCTCGAACGCGGCGCGCGCCGCTTGCGATCATCGCCGTTGCCGTTCCTGCCGGCGCAGACTGTGCCTGAACCTCCGAACCCACTAAGGATTTTTCATGCATGCGAACCGTGCCTCCTCTGGACCTGTCGTTGCAGATGTGGAACTCTCATTCGTGTTACGGTGAGCGCGAGCCAGACCTTTTGCAGACGCGCGCCTCTCCGCGATTAGCTGGAATAACTGCCTATAGCCAGGCAAAGGAGCCTGCGCCAGCGCTGCGGTTAGCCTGGGCGCGCTGCGTGGATCTGAAGAAATAGCCTGCGCCTCCTGGGGCGAGCGGCGGCGGAACTCTTCCCAGCACTCGGCCACTACCTTTTCTGTTGCCACGCTGCGCTGGAGCAGGCGTCGTGCGGCCACTCCGGCACCCTCGCTCTGACGCATGAGATACGCGTCCACATCACGGCTCGGGCGTCGTGCCAAATCACCGCTCATGCTCCAAAGCAGAACCAGCAAAGTCCCCCAGAAAAGCAGCAGCGCTACCTGCAGCCGGTACCGCTGCACCAGCCACAGCACTCCCTCGCTCTGGTGCAGTCCGTGCAACGTTTCATCCACCCAGACCACGGGCCGGCCGCCTGCGAGAAAATCCAACAAAGCCGGATTTGGACGCGTCTTGATGGCTTCGTTCAGCAGGAACGATTCCTGACTTGCGGCGATCAGTTGGCCATTTCCGACCCTTCGCATTGCCATATGAACATGCACAGGTGAGTCAGCCTTTGCGTTGGCGTCCACGGCGTTTGAATAAAGGACAGTCCAGCTCGCGTCTGTCTCAAGCCACGGGGCATCGTTGGCGACATACATGCTCTCGCTGCCCGCCGGCATCGCGTTGCCTTCAGGAGAGATCCAGGCTGGTCCTGAGTCGTCTGCAGTTTTGTCCCACTTGTTTTCAACTTCCCAACCTTGAGATTCGGACTTCAGTTTCCACGCTGGAGCGACCAGCACGACGCGCCCGCCGCGCGCAAGAAACTGCTCCAGCCGTACACGGAACTTCTCCCCAACCCGGAATTGTCCCTTCTCGAACTTCCAATCATCAGAGGATTGGCCGCCAATAAAGAAGGCGGTTGTACTCAACGCATCCTGATCCACGAGAGAGTCCTCATCCTGGCTGCGATTCACTTGATGCCCAGCGCGCGCATAAGAATCGAATAACAGGCTGGTGCCGTATGGGTCCTCGCGCAAGCTGGAACCCATATCGCTCGTGTTTGACTCGTTCTGACGCGCCATGAGCAACAGAGTCGCGAATGCAACGGCGAAGATTCCGACCGCCAGCAGCGGGCCGCGCCAATTGAGCACCATGCCTTCGCCCGACCGACTGTCAAACATGGGTGAGGAACTCCCGCTGGTTTTGGCAGTACGTGGTGACTGACTCCGGCGTCAGCACATGGAAGCCGTACCAAACGCGATCGAACTGCCGCAGGCTGCCGCGCAATTTGTCAGGAATTTCCGTCCGCGCTTCCATTGCCGCCTGCGGACGCCGCCGCCACCGGCGCGTAAACTCATTCAGATATTCTCGATTGGTGCGGTCGCGGCGAATTGTCAACCATTCGCGCTGTGCCAGTCCCGCAAGCAAGCCGAAGTACGCTGCACGCAGCGCCAGCCGCATTTCGCCTTCCCCTTCCAGTCGGCTCGCTAGCGCGAACCATTCATCCTCCGAACGCTCAACCGCTGCCGCACTGTCGCTCAGATCGGGAATCGGCGCGACTGCCAAAGATATGGAGAGCGAAGCCGTCTCCTTTTTCTGTCGCAACCAAAAGACGACCCCTGCTGCCGCCAGAGTCAAAACCGCCACCAGCGTTAGCCATAATCGAAGGTCCTTCAATTGCCAGGGATGGCTCTTCTCCTCCCCGGACCCTAAATTCAGGCTGCTGGGCCACAGCTTGTGCAGAAAATCCCAGAACGCATTCCAGGCGCGCTCGATACTGTGCCCGATCCTGGCCAGCAGCTTGTCAAACCAGGTAGGTGGAGTCGGATGCTCGGAATCGTGCCAGCGATAAATCGCACGCTGTGACTCATGATCAAGGGCTCGACGCAATTTTTGAACCCGCGCCTCGCGAGCGGAATCATCAGGCGTTTCGGTTGTTATTCGAGCAGAGGTTACCTGAGCTGCGTGCGCGGTTGCCGTAAGAGAAAGACCAGCGAGAATCCCACCCAGCACCAGCAATGCGCCGGTCAGGCTGCTGC
>QHZV01000174.1 GCA_003224785.1 Acidobacteriota bacterium | reverse complement strand
CCATACTGCGCCACTCGAAGCCACATCAATGTCCGCGTCTTCGAGGACCAGCATCGGGTCTTTTCCGCCCAACTCCAGAATTAGAGGAAGCAGACGTTCTGCAGCCGTTCGTGCGATTCGCTTTCCAGTTGAAACGCTGCCCGTGAAGACGAGCTTGTCAATCTGGGAGCTGAGCAGCGCTGCGCCCGTTGTGCCATCGCCAGGTAAGACCTGAACAATATCTTTGGGCACGCCCGCGTCATGCAGCAGATCTGCTAATGCAAGCGCGACGAGCGATGTAAACTCGGACGGCTTTACGATCACCGCATTCCCCGCGACGAGTGCGGCCAAACTCTCTGTCGCAGGAATTGAAAACGGATAGTTCCAGGGCGAAATGATGCCGATCGCGCCGTGCGGCTCACGAATGATCCGTCCGGCCTTTTGCTTCATTGCGAGATTGCCGTGCTGCACAGGCTCGTCGCGCAGGAACTTCTCTGCGTTCTGAACATGGAAGCGTACGGCATCGAGAACGAGCAGCACCTCAGTGGTGAGAGCCTCCACATAAGACTTGCCAGCTTCTTGTGTGATTAGCTTCGCGATCGCGGATTTTCGTTCATGCAGCAGGCGTTGGAAGTTCTTCAGCAAAGCAATACGACGCCGAACACCGAGGCCATCCCACGCCCGCTGCGCCTCCCGGGCACGAACTACGGCGCCGCAGACTTCAGCTTCATCGGCGCAATCGAATTCGCGCAACACTTCGCCGGTTGCGGGATTCAGTGAAGCGACTCTGCGTACTGCGATTTGGAGATCCGTAGCCATGCGAAACGAATTCTAGTTCAGGTTCTCGAAAATTCCCGCCGCACCCATGCCGCCGCCAACACACATCGTAACCATTCCGTAGCGCCCATTGCGGCGTTTCAATTCACGAATCACGGTTGCGGTCAGTTTGGCTCCGGTGCATCCGAGCGGATGCCCAAGCGCAATTGCTCCGCCATTCGGATTCACGCGCTCGGGATCAAGCCCAGCTTCTTTGATCACCGCAAGCGACTGTGCCGCGTTCAGTGCTTTCGGAATCGCGAACACTGGCCCCAATCCCATTTCTTCTGGTTTGTATCCGGCCGTTGCGAACGAGACATATCGCACCAGCGGTTTAATTCCAAGTTGCTCGGCTCGCTCCGCAGACATCACAACGGCCGCGGCCGCGCCATCCGACATTTGCGACGAATTTCCCGCCGTCACGGTGCCTTTCGCATGGAAGGCCGGCTTAAGCGATAGCAGCGCATCGAGTGAAGTATCGGCGCGGGGACCTTCGTCGGCTTTGAAACTAATTTCTTGTCTCTTGGGCTTGGCGCCGTTCGGCATGACAAAGCTCACGGGAACCGGAACCGTCTCGTCCTCGAATTTTCCCGCCTGGATTGCAGCGAGGGCTTTCTGATGGCTATGAAGGGAAAACTCATCCGCCGTCTCGCGCGAAATTCCGAATCGCTGGGCGAGTCGCTCCGCAGTCAATCCCATGGAAAGATACGAGTCCGGATAATGTTCTACCAGCCATGGATTAGGCGATATCTTATGTCCGCCCATGGGCACAAGCGACATAGATTCCGTGCCGCCTGCAACAATCACCTCCGCGCCACCTGCCGCGATCCGTTCTGCCGCCATGGCAATCGACTGCAACCCCGAAGAGCAGAACCGATTAATCGTCATTGCCGCCGTTTCCACCGGCAACCCCGCCCGCAATGACGCGATTCGAGCGACATTCATACCTTGCTCCGCCTCTGGCATGGCACAACCCAGAATCACATCTTCAATTTCTTTGGGATCGAGTTGGGGAACGCGATCAAGTGCGCCCTTGATGGCAATCGCAGCAAGCTCGTCGGGGCGTGTTGCTCGCAGCGTTCCCTTGAATGCCCGACCTACAGGCGTGCGGACTGAAGAGACCAGAACGACATCACGCATTGCAGCCTCCAACCAATTACTATTATGAACCTGACTGGCCTTGGAAGAATTCCGCAGATGCACCGTTTTCACAAAATCGCAGTTCTTGGCGCGGGAACCATGGGTGCTCGCATAGCCGCTCATTTTGCCAATGCTGGCGTTCCGGCTTACCTGTTGGATATTATTCCGCCCGGAACTGATTCTTCCGCACGCAACAAAATCGCAGCCGCCGGGCTTGATGCAGCATTGACATCGAAACCGGCAGCGTTTTTCGAGTCATCGTTGGCCAGCATGGTTACAATCGGAAATTTTGAAGACGATCTGAAGAAGCTCGCCGAAGTTGATTGGATCATTGAAGCCGTCGTCGAAAACCTCGACATCAAACGCGACCTGCTGAAGAAAGTTGAAGCCGTGCGGCGCCCGGGAACAATCGTTACAACCAACACCAGCGGCCTGCCAGTCGCCAGGATAGTGGAAGGCTTCTCCGACGACTTTCGCCGGTGCTGGTTCGGAACGCACTTCTTCAATCCCCCGCGTTACATGCGGCTACTCGAGATCATTCCCACGCCAGAGACTGACCGGGCGATGCTGGACTCGGTCGCGCACTTTGCCGACGCTCGCCTCGGCAAAGGTGTGGTTCTTGCCAAGGACACTGCCAATTTCATTGCCAATCGTATCGGCACATTTTCGGTTCTCAATGTAATGCGGTTAATGCAGGAGATGGATCTCACTGTCGAGGAAGTGGACGCGCTCACGGGCTCAATCGTCGGCTGGCCAAGGTCGGCGACATTCCGAACCATCGATCTTGTCGGACTCGACATTCTCGGCCACGTAGTGAGCAATATGGCGAAGCTCGGTGGCGACGAGGCAGGTCGCACCGTGCTGCCCGACTTTTTCAAGCAGATGCTCGACCGCAAATGGCTCGGCGACAAAACCAAGGGCGGTTTCTATAAGAAGGCCAAAGCTGGCGACGGCCAACCAGAGCAGCGGCTCGCGCTGGATTGGAAGACACTCGAATACCATCCTCAGCAGAAGCCGAAGTTCCCCGCGCTGGAGACGGCAAAGAATGTCGAAGACATCGGCTCGCGATTGCGAATGCTGCTTGGACTTGACGGAAAACCTCAAAAGGCCGATAAGGTCAGTGCGTTTCTGTGGTCCGCTCTTTGCGATATTTGGAACTACTCGGCGAACCGCGTTCCGGAGATTGCAGATTCTGTCGTCGAGATCGATCGCGCTATGCGCCTCGGATTCAACTGGGAGCTCGGTCCATTTGAACTTTGGGATGCCTGTGGCACCGAGGGAACGGTTGCTCGCATGAAGTCCGAGGGAAAGCCGATCGCGGCGAACGCCGAAAGGTTGCTCGCCTCGGGCCACAAATCCTGGTATGTGGACGACCCCAAAACGCCCTCTGGACGTGCTTTCTGGCAAATGCAGGGCGGTCTGTACGCGTCGGTCGAAGTTCCAACTGGAGTATGGTCAGTCACAGTCGCCAAGAAATCGAACGGTGTTGTTAAGAAAAACTCGGGCGCTTCTCTAATTGATTTGGGAGATGGCGTTGGCTGCATCGAGTTTCATTCCAAGATGAACTCTCTGGGCGGCGACATTATTTCTCTGATCACTCAAACGCTGAAACCGAACGGCCCCGGCGAGGGATTCGACGCTTTCGTCATCACCAATGACGCTGCGAATTTCTCGGTGGGCGCGAACCTGATGCTCCTGCTCATGTCCGCGCAGGAGGAAGAGTGGGACGACGTTGATTTAATGGTCCGGCAATTCCAGGGCATGACCCAGGCAATTAAGTTTTCGCCAAAGCCGGTGGTCGTATCGCCATTCGGAATGACTCTGGGTGGGGGCGCCGAAATCACATTGCACGCGCCGGCACGTCAGCCCCACGCGGAACTCTACATTGGCCTCGTTGAGGTCGGAGTTGGCCTCCTCCCGGGCGGCGGTGGCTGCAAAGAAATGCTGCTTCGAGCTGTGGATAATGCGAGCACGCTCCGGCGAGGCTCGCGAACTTCATCCGCGGGAATTGCAGAGTCCGTAGAAATGCTGGAAGCCATGAAGAAGTCATTCGAGACGATTGCAACTGCCAAAGTCGCAACCTCAGCGCACGAAGCACGCGGCCTTGGATTTTTATCTGATTCCGACCGCATTACTATGAATCGCGAGCGGGTGCTTGCCGATGCCAAAGCTCGCGCCCTCGAGTTGTTGCGCGCGGGATATCAGCCGCCGGTGCCGCGCTCCAACATTCCTGCTCCTGGAGAGAGTATTGTGGCCACCCTCAAGCTCGGCATTCATCTGATGCGCCAGGGTGACTACATCACTAAGTACGAAGTGAAGCTCGGGCACAAAGTCGCGGAAGTGTTGTGCGGCGGAAACATCACCCCGGGTACGCCCATCAGTGAGCAGTATGTACTGGATCTTGAGCG
>QHZV01000057.1 GCA_003224785.1 Acidobacteriota bacterium | reverse complement strand
GGATTATTCATCCTCACGTCGAATCTATTTGGAATTATTCCGGGTCTCGAATCGCCGACTGGAGTTCCGGTTGTGCCGTTGGGATGCGCGCTCTGCGCTTTCGTCTATTACCACGCGCACGGTTTCCGCCATGCGGGTATCGGATATCTCAAACATTTTCTGGGGCCTTCTGACAGCACCATTCCCATGTACATACGAATTCCATTGGGTGCATTGATGCTGGTGATAGAACCAATTAGCCACCTGGCAAGAGTCATGTCGCTGACCATCCGGCTTTACGGATTCTGTCCTTGATTCCGATCGGCGTGCCAGTGCTCTTTGTCGGCCTGCACATCGGCGTTGCATTCATCCAGGCCTACGTCTTTGTTCTTCTTACGACCGTATATCTGGCCGGAGCAGTCGCGAGCGACCACTAAATAGGTTTCAGGCTTCAATTTTCCAGTTTTGCTGGCACAAACTGGAAACTTGAAACTCGAAGCCGAGTTTCTGAGCCGTTTAGCGTGAGGGCGTTTGCACGGTAACGTCAACCACCCACTGACGGCAATTTCATAGGAGAAAACAATGCGTACACTGATGCGTGTTTTGAGTGTTGTATTCGCAGTTGTTGCAGCAATGTTGTTCGCGGTTCCGGCATTTGCGCAGGGAGGCACTGCTGCGAACGGATCGAATTGGGTCGCAGTTGCGGCTGGTCTCGCAATGGCCATTGCGTCTGCCGGATGCGGTCTCGGCCAAGGTCGTGCTGCCGCCTCGGCAACGGAGGGAATTGCGCGTAACCCTTCAGCCCGGGCTGGGATTCAGACGGCGCTGATCATCGGACTGGCTTTTATCGAATCGCTGGCGATTTACACCCTGCTGATTATCTTCGTGAAGATGTAGAAGGTTTTTCTGGGTCTCCGTGCGTCGTCCGCGCGGAGACTCGGATTCCAGGGAGCTGGAATTTCTAGGAGCGCCTGCCTTGGCTTCTCGTGCCGGCACGTCCTGCCGGCGCATGCTCAAGCGAATCCATCAACAGATGGCGCAGCCGGTGTCGGCTTTCGAGATCGGTATTCACAAATTCGAATCCAACTTCGTTCACTCCGGCGCGGCGTAAAAGTACTTGCCCGCGAACGTGCCGCATTCCGACGTTCATGTCGAGATCGGCTTCCGACCCGATGCGCAGCATGTCTTGCTTGGTTCCCATTCCGCCGCCAAGGCTCAACTCCCGCACTGCAAGCGTGGACTTTCCCCACGAACTGCTGATCGTCGCCGGAACTGGCTTTTTCAACACGATCCTTTCGTATCGCCGTTGCCGGACCCACGGACAAGCCGGTGCCGAGTCCAGCGGTCCAATTGCCAACTCCCCTGGTTCGAGACCGCTGTCAGCCATGATCTTTGTTGCATAACGCGGGTCTATTTTTGCCAGGGACTGAGCTGCAGAGATGCGCAGCTCCCTATGATTCTGCCATTTGAACACTCGCTTCGTTTCAAACAAGTTCTTCAGGATAGGCACCGCATCCGGCTCGCGCAGCCGCCCTAGCGCCTCGATAGCTTTCAATTGAAGCAAGGGAGACCGTCCCTGTGCCTCGCCCGCTCCGGCCATCACGATGAGTGGTGGGGCCGCGGAACGGTCGCCGCTCATTCCGATTTCGTCTAGCGCTTGCGGAACTACCGTGGCATCGAGCACTTCGAGAATTTCCAACAACGTGCGTCCGCGATCGGAAGCTGCGCCGTACGCAATCTGCCTCACGATGACGTCGTGGTAGAAACGGTTCCATTGCGGCAGCCGGAGCGGCAGAAGTTCAAGCAGTCCGGGCACGTCGAGCCGACTCAACAGACCGATGGACGAAACCGCCTGCCTTTGTCCTCCGCTGCGCAACATTTCTCGCAAATATTCGTTAGCGGCAGGACCCAATTCGTTAACAAGTTCGACGATGCGGTCGCATTCTTCCCGACGCATGGAGCGAAAAAAGCGCTCAGCCAGATGTTCGGTCGCAGCCTGCGAATTCCTACGCAGCACATCCACCAAATCGTTTTGAAAAGTCGGTTGCTTTAACGCGTCCTCAATGAAGTCTGGAAGGCGCGTCTCAAAGCCGATGCGGGGGCGTATTTCCTTTTCCAGCGCGGGCCGCCGGCTGGCCACATATTCCAGGGCCTCGCAAGCCTGGGCCACAGCGCGATACTGCTTTCGCTGGCTCGCTTCCGTGCTTAGTCGTACAAATGCCGCACCCAACAGCGGCTCGATTTCAGGATCGGATTCCTTTGCAATCGCATCCCCGAGAGTCTGCGCGATCTCGCCCAGCACCGTTCCGCCAACAATTGAGTACAAGTCGGCGATTTGGGTGAGCCCTGTCGCTACACGCAAGCGATAATCGGCATCTTTCGAGGTAACGGCGCTGGCATAATTGCGGAGAATTTCCGAAGCCGTCTCGCGGTCACTTCGCTTGAGCAGCAACTCGACATATTGGCGAACATTGCGCGCCGGTACACACGCCGCGTCTTCAGAGAGCAGGGCCTTTTTCTTGCTCGACTCTGGCAATTCCGCCCAGAATTGACGGTCGAGAATGTCAGCATGCGACTCGACCAGCAGTCCCGCGTGAGTCAGCTTTTCTTCCTGGAGTTTCAGGATGTTCCGCAGGCCCGACATTTGATGGCTCATCTGCTCGAGCAACTCGCGGACTGCGTTGACCTTTACGTCTCCGCTTTCGAAACGCTCGAGCGCATAGCGGATTGCCATTTGTTCCGCGGCCCGCATCAGTATGGGTCTGTCCATCTTTTGCGTCGCCGGTAGCTTCGACAATTCATCGAGCAGCGAGAGAACCGAGCCCTTGATTTTTTCGTCCGAATGATGCAACTCAACGCCGATCAGCTCTGGTTTCGGCGTAGGATGTGCCCCCAGTTCACCAAAACGCGTGAGCAGTTTCAGCGCCTGAATTGTTTCCTTATCGTTCAGCAGAAATGGCAGTTCCGCCCAGCTTAGGGGACTTTCAGACATTGCCGGAAGCGGCATTCGCGCACTATCCGATGCTTTTGCTGGCCCTTGGGCGCCTTCTGCCGCCGCAATCAGCTGCACTAGCTTGGATGGATCGTTCAGCCACTCCTTGAATTCTGGTCCGAGCGATTGCGCCGCAAGTTGTGCAGCTGCCGTGACGTTCGCCGTCGCAGGATCGGAGGCGACAAATTTGATCTCGTTCACCCGAATATTGCTCTTGCCCTCGGGAAACGATCTGCGGATTTCGTTTGCGAGTTCCTCTGCTCTCGATCCATTGAATGCAAAAGCCCGCACCAACTTTTCAAATTCTTCACGCGTCACTTCGTTTGAGAATTGAATGCTGGCCAGGCCGGAAGCGGTAAGAAGTTGAGCGAAGCCGCGCTCGGCGTGGCCGCTTTCTACGGCAACGCCATCCAGCAACAGGCGGTCATTCGAAACCCCTAACACCACTCCGCCTTTGCCTTCAGGAATCGCCTGAATCAGTTCGTTCCATGCCACCTCGAACTGTGTGGTCGTGCGCCGGTGATTGGGTCCGTACAGGCGCACATACTTCACCAGAATGTTCAGGCTATGGATGAACGGACGGGCAGCGGCCTGCGTGGCAGCCTTACTTGTGCCTGTGCTCGGAATAAGATTCTCCCCAGACTTTCTGCAGAAATTAGCCTAAGCCGAAAGGTATGCCTGCGCACATTACCGAGGTCATGGGTCGGCTGGTGATGAGCAATTGTAAGTAGCTGAAGAAATGGCGGTTAGATGCTAGTGCCTGGTTGCTGGTTGTTGATCTCGGCCATACGGGTGGGCCGCTCTTCTAGCCGCTAACAACTAGCAACTAAATCACTATTTTTCGCTGATTATGAAGTTCACCGTCGCGCTGCCATTTGGATCTACGCTTACTTTCTTTTCCCACTCGCGCGGTTGAGTAAAGACCGGGCGTTCTACTCGCCTTTCGGTCAGCACGTCAAATGANGGTAGTCGCCCGGAGGCACGTGCGATAGCTCAAACTTCCCGGTTTCATCGGTCACAACGTAGTAGGGATGTGATACCACCATCATTTCGGCGTTCATCCACGTATGGCCGCCATTGCATTTCAGGTTGACCAGACCCGGCGTTTGCATGTCGCGCGAAATGACCTGGTTAGGGAACGGAAATGGCAGATTGTACGTGGCCGCTCCATCCATGTGGACGGTATGCAGGACAGCGTCGGAACTTTTCATCTGCAACTTTTCGTTCGCGGGCATCAACAGAATGTGTGGCTCGTAGCGGCATTGTTTCTGATCGAGAAACTGCCGTTGCAGCGGCAGGTCCATCGCTTTGCCGCGTGAAATGTTCTTCAAGAACACGACAGTGTTTGCGACGCCGCCTTGCGAGCCCACTACCAGGCGTTCCAGATCGCGGGTCTTATGCGCCTCAGGATCGCAAATCTGTGGGTCTTTATTGATAGCAACCGTTGTTGGTCGCGGGGTTGGCCCCGACCACTTGACGGTCCCAGTGATGGTTCCGCCATTGTTAACGGAAATGACTTGATAACCCTGCCCGAAAGCAGGAATAGAAAGGAGCACGCCCGCGAACGCGGCTCGTCGTAAGCCCTTAAACATACACAACTCCCACGTACAAGATCGGGCGTTCTTGCGAAAAAGATTATCCCGAGTTTCTTTACACGCAAAGTAACCGGGGTAATCGAATGGCGTTAGGAGCAGTAAATCTGAGAGACGAGCGTCAGTCTGCCTGGCTCCCGGCGGGGGAGATTTGTCCGGAAATGGAACGCCGGCGACCCATAAACCACCAGCGGAGCCGGTCAAGATAAAGATAAACAACCGGCGTGGTGAACAAGGTCAATGCCTGACTCAAAATGAGTCCACCGACTATCGTGATGCCGAGAGGCTGGCGCAACTCTGAGCCTGTGCCGGTACCGAGTGCAAGTGGCAGTCCGCCGAGCATGGCGGCCATGGTGGTCATTAAAATTGGGCGGAACCGAAGCATGCAGGCTTCGAAGATCGCATCTTCGGGAGACTTGCCTTCGCGCCGTTCCGCATCCAGCGCAAAATCAATCATCAGGATCGCATTCTTCTTCACGATGCCAATGAGCAAGATGATCCCAATCATCCCCATGACGTTCAGCTCATTATGCGTGAGCAGCAATGCCAATAACGCTCCTACTCCCGCTGATGGCAAAGTCGAAAGAATCGTAATGGGATGGATGAAGCTCTCGTAGAGAATTCCAAGCACGATGTACACGGTTAGCAATGCAGTCAGAATCAAAACCGGCTGGTTTGCAAGAGATTCCTGAAACGCCGCAGCGGTGCCTTGAAAACTGGCGTGAATCGTGGCAGGAAATCTGATTTCGCGCTCTGCATTATTGATCGCCAGGGTCGCTTGATCGAGCGAAATGTTAGGTGCGAGGTTGAATGAAATCGTCGTCGCAGGGAATTGCCCCTGATGGTTTACCGCGAGAGAGTTGCTTGCCGGGCCGAAGTGGGCGATTGAGGCGAGAGGAATCATCTGCCCATTAGAAGAATGCACATAGACGGACTGAAGCGCGGCGGGGCTTTCCTGATACTGCGGATCAACTTCCATGACCACGTGATACTGGTTCAGCTGCCGATAGATGGTTGATACTTGCCGTTGACCGAACGCGTCATATAGAGCATTGTCAATGTCCTGTGGCGAGACGCCCAGGCGAGAGGCTGTATCGCGATCAATTACAACCTGTGCTCCAAGTCCTTTGTCTTGCTGGTCCGTGTTCACGTCGCGCAGTTCCTTGAGCGAGCGAAGCTTCTGTAATAGCCGTGGCGCCCACGAGCTTAACTCCTTCAAGTCTTCTCCCTGAAGCGTGTACTGATATTGCGCCTGGCTCTGCCTGCCTCCAATGGTCAGGTCTTGCGCTGACTGCATGAACAGAGACGCCCCAGGTACAGCCGACAGTTTGAGACGCATCTCCGCAATAAATCGGTCCGCAGTTATTTTGCGTTCTTTACCTTTTGGTTTCAGAGTGATAAACATGCGGCCCTGATTCTTTGCGGTATTGCCGCCGGCAAATGCCACCACTGCTTGCACATTCTGATCCTTAGCGACGATGCTTACATAGTCCTGCATCTTCTGCTGCATGGCGGCGAACGAAATATCCTGGTCAGCCTGTACCGAGCCGCTCACCCGTCCTGTGTCCTGCTGAGGAAAGAACCCTTTGGGGACCCTCACATACAAACCGCGGTATGGAGACACGCACACAGCCGCGGTCAGGATAGTGACACATAGCGTGGCAAACTGGTGGCGCAAGACGAAGGTCAGGCATGTGCGGTAAGTGCGTAACAGCCAGTCGAAGCCACCTTCCGACAAACGGTACAGGAATCCATGGTTCTCTTCCTGCTTGGCTTTGAGGATCTGGGCACACATCATGGGAGTGGTGCTGAGTGAAACCAGCAGTGAGACCACGATGGCTGCACTCAAGGTCACTGCGAATTCACGGAACAGCCGACCAACGATGCCGCCCATCATCAGTATCGGAATGAAGACCGCGACCAGTGATGTGCTCATGGAAAGCACGGTGAAACTGATTTCGCGGGCGCCACGAAACGCCGCTGCGACCGGCGTCATTCCATTTTCGATGTAGCGCGTGATGTTTTCGAGCACCACGATGGCGTCATCAACAACGAATCCAGTCGAAATAGCCAGCGCCATCAATGACAAGTTATCGAGGCTGTATCCCGCCAGGTACATCACTGCGAAGGTGCCGATCAATGAGAGCGGCACCGCAATGCTGGGAATGATAGTTGCGCGCACCGTGCGCAGGAAGACGAAAACGACCAGAATCACCAACACGACCGAGATCAGCAGCGTGATTTCAATATCGTGGACCGACGCTCGGATAGTGGTTGTCCGGTCCATCACTACATTGATGTGGATCGCCGGCGAAATCGAAGCACCGCAGGCTTCGGAGTTATCAACTCTCCTGAGCCTGCCGCGAGGCCGATTACACGTGCGTCCTCCACCGAATCATCGACGGTTGCCACATCACCCAACCGGACCGGAGCGCCGTTCTGGTACGACACAATCAGCGGCCGATATTGTTCCGCCAACTTGATCTGATCGTTATCCGTGATCGCCCATGCGTGATTGGGATCATTGACCTCTCCTTTTGGACGGTTCGCATTTGCCGATCCTAATGCGGTCCGCACCGCGTCCAGTCCAAGCCCAAGCTTATTGAGCCGATTCGGATTTACTTCCGCCCGGACTGCCGGTCGCGCAGCCCCGCCCACGAATGCCTGGCCTACACCGCTCACCTGTGCCAATTTTTGCGAAAGCACGGAATCCGCAGCGTCGTACATCTGCGGCAGAGTGATGGTGTCGGAAGTCAAGGCCAGAATCAGAACCGGTGCATCTGCAGGGTTGACCTTTCTATAAGTCGGATTTCCCGGTAAGTACGACGGCAGTTGGCTGCGCGCGGCATTAATTGCAGCTTGAACATCGCGTCCTGCGGCATCAATGTTGCGATTGAGATCAAACTGTAAAACGATGCCGGTCGATCCGGCCTGACTACTTGAGGTCATCTGGTTGATGCCGGCAATGCGTCCGAATTGGCGTTCCAGTGGAGTTGCCACAGCGGAGGCCATCGTCTCAGGGCTTGCGCCTGGGAGCGATGCCTGCACCTGAATTACGGGAAATTCCACTTGCGGCAATGGCGCAACCGGGAGATAGCGAAATGCCAGGATTCCGGCTAGAAGCAGACCCACGGTCAGTAGGGAAGTACCGACCGGGCGCTTGATGAATGGAGAGGAAACGCTCAATCTAGTCTCCTGTTACCGGTTGCTCCTGGAAGTGGCGGAATCCAAACCGTTCGAAACGGTGCGACAGGCGGTCGAACCACAGATAAACCACAGGAGTCGTGTACAACGTTAGGAGTTGGCTCAAGAGCAGTCCGCCAACAATTGTGATGCCCAGCGGATGCCGCAGCTCCGATCCCGTCCCGCGGCCCATTGCCAACGGCAATCCGGCGAACAGCGCCGCCATCGTGGTCATCATGATCGGACGAAAACGCAGTAGCGATGCTTGAAAGATCGCTTCTTCCGGCGCCTTATGCTCTTCGCGCTCCGCCTCGAGCGCAAAATCAATCATCATGATGGCGTTCTTCTTCACAATGCCGATCAGCAGAATGATTCCAATCAAACTGACCACGCCGAGGTCATTCCCGGTGATCAGCAATGCCAGAAGCGCGCCGACCCCGGCAGATGGCAGGGTGGAAAGAATCGTGACCGGATGGATATAACTTTCGTAAAGCACTCCCA